>CAZTYT010000212.1:0-4067 GCA_964618245.1 uncultured Legionella sp.
GGGCGTAAAATAGAATACATCACTTATCACCTAAAATTTGGCCAAGGCGCCGATATATTCTCCGCTAATTAGTTTAGGTAAATATTTTTGTTTTTGCGTAGTATTTCCATTTAAAAAGATTTGATTTACGCATAAATTGGAATGTGCCCCATAACTCAGTCCTACTGAAGCAGAAGCGCGGGATATTTCTTCCATAGCGATAGTATGGGCAAGATATCCCATATTTGCACCACCATATTCTTCACTTACTGTGATGCCTAATAATCCCATTTCCCCCAGTTTTCGCCATAAATGATTGGGAAAAGTATTGGATTGATCAATTTCTGCAGCAATAGGAGCAATTTCAGTACGGGCAAACTGTCGGACACTGTCTCGCAACAAGTCATAAGTCTCGCCCAATTGATAGTTTGGCCCTGTATACATAGGTGGCTTCCTGTGATTTATAAATACTTTAGACTATACCCAATCGAATTGAAGTTGCAACCAGAATTTCTATTTTTTCCCTCTCTTAACAATTACTTACTTTAGTGTTTAAAACATTTTAAAAAAGCCGCTTTACCTTGATAAAAAAATCGCCTAATCTTAAGCCAAGTTGGAAATTTTGAGATTTATCTTTAAGGAGTCGCAGATGCGAAAATTAGTGCTCTGGGGGCATACGGTGGATGAATATCGTGAAATGTTTGATTTGTCCCAAGAGGAAATGAATGGTCGAATTTTAGAATATGGATGCGGCCCTAGCGCTCTGAATGCACAACAATTTCATCAGCATCATGAAGTAGTTAGTTGTGATCCTTTGTTTGTTTTAGACAAAGATACGCTTTATTCAAAATCCATTATGATTTTTGCTCACATGGCAGATGAAATACGTAAAGATAAAGAGCAGTTTGATTTTACCCCGGTTGGTAGTTTAGAGCAGCTTATTGAGCAACGACAAAAAGGGATGCAACAGTTTTTTTCCGATTATGAACAAGGCAAAGCGGAAGGACGATATTATGGGGCTGCTGACTATCATTTACCCTATGGGGATTTTTCTTTTGACTTGGCATTAAGCGCTCATTATTTATTTGCTGATTTAGATGAACAGTCTGTGGATTTTCATTGCAATGTTATTCGGGAGTTGGCAAGGGTTGCTAAAGAAGTAAGAATTTTTCCTTTAATTGATCGAGATGGTCAAACGTCAGAGTTTTTGGGCCCAGTATTATTACAACTGCAAAATGAAGGTTATGGGGCTGAGGTAAGGGAAATAAGCTACCATTTACACAAAGCTGAAAATGCAATGTTGAGAGTATGGGCACAAAAATGCAATATCTAGCCTTTGCCAAATTTTAGGTGATAAGTGATGTATTCTATTTTACGCCCCATGCTTTTTCAAATGGATGCTGAGAGAGCTCACGCGCTTAGCTTATCTGCTTTGCACTTTATTCCTCAGCCTTTTTTTAAAACACCGCTAGCTAATCCTGTCCAGGTGATGGGATTGCAGTTTTCCCATCCGGTAGGATTAGCTGCAGGATTAGATAAAAATGGCGAGCACCTCGATGCTTTAGCCAAGTTAGGTTTTTCTTTTATTGAATTGGGGACAGTAACTCCCAAGTCTCAGGTGGGTAATCCTAAGCCCCGTTTATTTCGTCTACCGGAAGCGCAAGCGATTATTAACCGTATGGGCTTTAATAACCAAGGTGTTGATGCTTTGGTAAATCATGTCAAAAAATCATCCTACAAAGGGATATTAGGTATTAACATCGGCAAAAATAAGGATACACCATTAGAAAAAGCAGGCGAAGATTATCTTTATTGCCTAAAAAAAGTATATGAGTATGCTTCTTATATTACGATTAATATTTCTTCGCCTAATACCCCTGACTTGCGTCAATTACAGCAAGAAGAGTATTTTGCCACTTTACTTTCCCAATTAAAAAATGAGCAAAAAAAATTAGCAGATAACTTTCAACGACATGTGCCTTTAGTTGTCAAAATTTCACCTGACGAAAATGAAGAAACATTAAAACAAATGGCGGAAATTATCTTACGCTTTGGCATTGAAGGCATTATTGCCACTAATACCACATGCTCACGTGAAGGGGTCAAGCATTTACCACATGCAGAAGAAACAGGCGGATTAAGTGGTAAACCTTTGGAGGAACTATCTTTGCATTGCTTACAACGATTGAAGCAATATGTGGGTTCAGCAGTGACTTTAATTGGAGTGGGTGGAATAGATAGCTGTGAAAGCGCTCAAAAAAAAATAAATGCGGGAGCTTCCTTGGTCCAGGTTTATAGTGGCCTGATTTATCAAGGGCCAGGATTAATCCCTAAATTAGCTAACGGGTTGGTGCTGTAATGAAACTGATAACCAAGGATTTGGCTTCTCAAATGGAGGGGTGTATTAAACAAACTCATATCGAAGTCACTAAACAATATCCTGTTGGAAAAATATTGGAAATTAATGGCGGCGCAGCTTGTTTTTCAGGCATTGATTCTTACTTGTCACAAGTTGTTGGTTGGGGCTTTTCAACCAAAACCGAGCAACTTGTCACCGAAATTAAAGCAATAGAGGATTTTTACCGCATCCAAAAACATACACGGGTTGATATTGAGCTGTGTCCATTTACTGGTAATGAGTTAGCTGTTTTTTTAAGTAAGCGGGGTTATCGAATTACCGAATTAAATAATGTTTCCACTTTGTATTTGCCTAACTATCACTCAGCTTCAGACAAAGTAAACACTACGTTTATGATTCGTGAAGTGGAACCTCATCAATTAAATGCATGGTCTACTCGAGTTGCCTTAGGGTTTGGTTATCCTGAAGCACAAAAGCAATTTTATCATTTTGCCAATGCAAAGGGAGCTACTGCATTTGCTGTGTATGATCAGGGTTTAATTGTAGCCGGGGCTTTGATTGCAACGCATGGGGATTTTTGTGATTTAGGCGTGACTAGCACTTTACCTGCTTATCGAGGGAAAGGGTTGCAAAAACTATTGTTGAAAACTCGCTTAAATTTTGCCAAAGAGCAAGGGGTATCCTGGGCCATGGTTACTACAGAACCAGGAACAGTTTCAGATGCTAATGTCCAAAAAACAGGTTTTAGCTGCGCTTATACACGAGTTAAACTGACTCTGGAACTGAATAAACAAAAGTAGGTCGAGTTTTAGCTCGACCTTTAAATTTTATATTTTTAATGTAGCTACGCTTCCACTAAATCCTACTCCAAAAGAAACTAATAATATATGGCCTTTTTTCTTTTGTTCATTGATTAACTTATCTAGCATAAATCCAATAGAACAAGAGGATAGATTCGCGTAATTTTTAAGCACTTGATAAGACACAGCAATTTTCTCGGGGTGTTCATCTAGCATCAGATTTTTTTGCACAGCATTAATAATTTTTTTACTACCGGTGTGTATTAAATAGTAATTAAAATTATCAATATGCATCCGAATATCGCCTGATTGGATGATTTGTTCAAGAAGTAGTTTACTGTATACCGCTCCTCGTTGAGGGACTAGTTTACCTAGAGTATATTTAGGAAAGCTGGTATAGCAAGGTATTTTGCTGCCTCCTTCATTCATATAAAGTATTTCGTTGTCGCCTGACTCAATGTTAGTAAGATGATGAGACTTAAAACTTTCTGCATTTGCATTATGACCAAGCAAGATAGAAACAGCACCATCACCAAATAAGTAACTGTTAATCGTGTTATGCAAATTAATCATTGCTTTTTTTTGTTCTTCAGAGTCTTTAATCTCTTTTATTTCACCAAAAGAGAGTACATCGTTCGATGCTAAAGTTGGCGGAAACATTGCAGTATGTGCTTCAGCAACACAGACCAATACTTGTTTTTGAGGGTAGGCTTGCAAGTAATAAGATGCAAGCTCAAAGGCTTTTATTAAGGCGCTGCATCCTTGGTTTTGCATGTTAATGATATTAATGTTATGGGGTATCAAGTCATCATTAAGCAGGGAAATAAGGTCATAAGCCATACAAGGTAAAGGTCTTTCAGCAGTATTAGTTACGGCAATGAGTAGCCCGATTTCTGTTTTTGCTGAAGTTTGTTCCATGCATTTCCTGA
>CAZTYT010000213.1:0-4058 GCA_964618245.1 uncultured Legionella sp.
TTATTTCTCTGGCAATTATTGGCGTCTTGCCCTGGTGGTTAGTCATTCTGGTTTTTATGCGTGATTTAACTATTTCACTCGGTGTTTTAGGCTGGTACCGCTTTATTCGACGTAAATTGGATTTTCAACCCACCCTATTAAGTAAAATTAATACGGCTTTACAACTTGCTTTAGTCACTACTTGTTTATTCGAGTTGGCGTATTTTCAATTTCCCAATTACATACTAAGTATTTTGATCTGCCTTACTACACTTACTACTGCTATTACTTACGTAGATTATATTTGGACCTGGGGCAGAAAAGCATGGCCTAAAAAAGAATTGTCGCAATGAATAAGCAGTTGGCATTAACAATAAAATTAAATGATGAAGCAACTTTAGCTGATTTTAACTGGGGCAGTAATCAGTTATTACGGCAACAATTGTACAATATGTTAACCCTTAAGGAAGAGCGTCTGCTTTATCTTTGGGGGGCTCAAGGAAGTGGCAAATCACATTTGTTACAGGCAGCCTGCCAAGCTGTTAATTTAACTGAATCAGCTATTTATTTACCCTTACACTTATTGCAAGAATGGGGACCTCAAGTAATTGAGGGTTTAGAGGATCAAGCCTTGGTTTGCATCGATGATATTGATGCCATTGCGCAAAATGCAGCCTGGGAAGAAGCGTTGTTTCATTTATATAATAAAATCAAAGACATGGAAAAAAGTCTTCTGATCATTTCTGGTAATCAAGCCCCAATGAATTTACCAATAAAGCTTGCTGATTTGCGCTCACGTTTAGGCTGGGGTTTAGTTATTCAATTAATCGAATTAAATGATGAAGATAAAATTAACACCTTAAAATTACACGCATTAAAACGTGGTTTTGATTTGCCAGAGAGTGTGGGACAATTTTTGCTTAGTCGTTGTTCAAGAAACATGCATGATTTACATGAGCTGCTTAACCGCCTTGATGATGCCTCATTGGCTGCACAACGCAAAATTACCATTCCCTTTGTCAAAGAAATTTTAAAGGGAGGCGTTTATTGAATCATCAACAAAATTATCATGATTAGCATTATCGGTATCGACCCGGTGTGATGCTCGATTCGCTTCTGATGAAGGAGGACGCATAAATGAGTAAATATTACTGCTAACCTTTACTGCTGAGTCATGGGAGACCGATTCTGAGACATTCTGATTATCAGGTAAGGGTTTAGGAGGTTCTTGAACAGCTTCAGCTAATTGCTCTTTCAGCTTGATTAGATCCGTTACTTCCTCGTTCAGTTGTTTCAACATGTTCTCTTGCTTATTTAAAGTAGGCTTACTGCATAACTCAGTAATTTTCTCTTCATTTAAACCAAACCATCCACTAACTAGCCCTTTTAACCCAGGAAAATCGACATACCAGTAGAGACAACATGCAGCAAGGCCTACTAGTACACTAAAGAGGATCACCGGAATAGATGCTGGAGTAAGGGCAGATAAAAATAGACCCAAAACATAAAGGGCGAAAGTTTGCCCGGCACAAAAACCGCTTCCAAAGAAAAGGGCTGCCGCAATACTGGAAATAACTACCTTGGCTAATTCCATTTGATTGCTATGCAATATTGTTTCAAATTGCCCGCCAGCAAGAGCTAGCTGATGATGGTTTTGCAGCAGCATAGTAAGGATTAATTGTAATTGTTTTAGTTCATCAATAGATAAATTAGCACTTTTATACCCTTCCAGTTTTTTTCGGATGAGCTTAGTATCCTCAAGCTGTTGGCTATAAATATCCAAAAGTTTATGGGTATCACTAATCTTTATTCCTAAAGCCCTGGACAATTTAACCAGATCAAATCCACAAAACGCTAGTACAGACAAAAGGGAAAATAGTAAACCTGCTCCCAAAATGATTGCAGAAGGAAAAGAAAAGACACTCAACATGGTGGCAATGCTGTCAAAACCCTCAGCAGCCGCAACTAAAGTACCTGCCGCACTAAGTAACAAAAACTTAGTTTTGCCAGAGAGCGAAAATAGATTATTTTCCTTTTTCTCTTCATTGACTTCATCTTTCCGAAGAAAAGCATTGAAATCATGCAATAGCTCAGTGCGTAAAGATAACAAAGCAAAATCAGTCTCTTGCGATGATTGGGCAGGACGAATTACCGTTGTTTCGTCAAACCAGGACATTAATACTAAAAAGTCCATAGATGAAGCAACAGTAATACATTGTCCAGGATTACAAAATTCCTGATATTTTTTAATTAATTCTTGCGAGTGCGAACTAATTTCTATGCTGGTAAACACTTACGATTCCAACCTCCACTGTTCCGAACATTTCATCATATATTAAAAACCAATTAATGCACATAGTTTAACCAACTTACCTTAAAAGAATATTAATTGATGAGTAAAAGGAACAATTTTTTTGATCGACAGCAATACATATCGTATAATTAATAAACGGACATTGAACAAGGACGCGATCATGAAAAAACTGATCATCGCAGCATTAGTGTTTGTACCCACGCTTTTTTTAAGTGGTTGTTATGTAACTACCTACCCAGGAAGTTATTACTACAGCTCCGGCTATTATCCAAGCGCTTATTACTATTCCAACTATGGTTGGGGTAACGGTTACCGTCATGGCTGGTATGGACATAATAACTGGGGGTATCGTTCCTGGGGACATCATGGTGGTTGGGGATATGGTGGATATCATGGTTACCGTGGCTTTCATGGCGGTGGATTCCATGGTTGGCATCATCGCTAAAAAAGCACTACTGAGTTTAATCATGCCAATATGCCGCAATGAGTCATTGCGGCATATTGTTATTGGCTCAATGATCAGACAACCAAAAATAAATTAATTTTCAAGCAAAATATAACGATTTAAGAAAGGTGCTAATAGCCACATACCAATGGCTATCCCTAAAATCACTAAACCGATAGTGCCAAAGACATCGGTATAAATCATTAATGAATCAATACCTGAATGCATGTGTTCTGGTATTGCTGCATAAGAAGCCACTGCCGCACCAATAAATCCGGCAATCGCCGAAGTTAAAAACCACATCCCCATCACAAAGCCGGTGATAGAAGAAGGCGACAGCTCAGCCACCATGGCAACGCCAAGAGCAGAAACCAGCAACTCCCCTAAACTTTGAAATAAATAGCTAAGTATTAACCACCAAGAAGAAACCATTCCATTTTCGCTATAACAATAACGAGACAAATAAAGAACAAGAAAGCTCAAAGCACACATAGTCATACCCAAAGCAAATTTATAAGGGATCGAAAAGGCTATGCCTTTATGATTTAGTTGGGCATAAAACCAAGCCAAAATGGGGCTCATGAAAACAATCCAGATCGGGTTTAATGCTTGAAAACTCTGAGCATCAATGGCAATACCTAAAAAATAGGGTACTACATTATTCACCGCAAATAAATTAATGGAAGTTGGCATTTGTTGATATAAAGTGAAAAAAATAACTGCCTCTAACATTAAGATAAGAGCAACAAACATACGTGCTTTGGACGTTTTATTTTCCTTTTGCATGCGATAGAGGTAATAAAAAATAACGCCTGCTGTAATTATCCACAATAGATTCTTAGCCAATGTCACGTGCTGCAATAAGTAAGCACTACACAATGTAAGGGTCATGATCCCAATAATAATAAAAAACCACTTTTTCCAGGAAACTGATTGTTGATCAGCTAAATTATTAACATGGGCAACCGTTTGACGTTGTATTCCATAGTTGGCTAAACCAATCAATAAGCCGATGGAGCTCATAAAATAAGCATAAGAATAGCCATAATGACTGGCGATAGCAGGTCCTGCAAATAGTGCCACCATACTTCCAAGATTGATGGCCATATAATACAAGGTAAACCCTGCATGCAAGCGCGGATCATTGGGTTGATAGCATTTGGCAAGCAAATTGGAGGGATTTGCTTTAAACAAACCATTACCAACACAAATTAAACCTAACGCATAAAAAACATACGCTTTATCTACTAATGCTAAGGCTAAGTAGCCTAACATTAAAACGATTAAACCCAGGACGATAGTACGTTTTGTACCAAGAAC
>CAZTYT010000214.1:0-4054 GCA_964618245.1 uncultured Legionella sp.
TAAAACAGGATTATTTGCTGGTTTAGGTGATTCGTTTAAAGCAGGCAGGTATCATTCATTGTATGCACGTCTTAAAGCAATGCCTGAGGTGCTTAAAGTAACCGCGATGAGTGATGATGGCGTAGTTATGGCTATTTCCCATCAACATTTGCCTGTCCATGCTGTTCAATTTCACCCGGAAACGATTTTATCTTTAGTTGACCAGGCAGGGATGAAGATTATTGCCAATTTAATGAGGATGGTAAAAGGAGATGCGAAGTAAAGTATTAGCGCTTTATGTTGTATCCATTGTATTAGGAAGTATTGTTGGTCTGGTTGGTTCTACATTTCGATTATCAATCGATTTGCTTAGCACCACATTTGCCAGTTTTTTTCATTTTATGGCTCAGCATGGATGGCCTGCAGGATTAATTTCCGGGTTAGTTTCAATGCTGTTGGTTCTGACTGCTTTTTGTGCGGTGAAGTACATTGCTCCTGAAGCTGCGGGAAGTGGCGTACCAGAAATTGAAGGTGCTTTACTTCATAAACGCCCTGTTTTTTGGAGGCGCTTATTGCCGGTAAAGTTTTTTTTCGGCATTTGTGCTCTTTCCGCTAATATGATTTTAGGGCGAGAAGGGCCTACCATCCATATTGGTGGTAGTTTAGGTGAAATGCTAGGTAATTTATGGGGAATGACCAGGCGACGATGTGACAGTTTAATTGCCGCAGGGGCTGGTGCCGGTTTGGCTGTCGCTTTTAATGCGCCTTTAGCTGGTGTCATTTTCGTGATAGAAGAAATGCATAGCCAGTTTAAATACTCCTTTACAAGTTTTAGCGTGGTCATGGTGAGCTGTATTACCGCAACTGTGGTGATGGATTTGCTCATTGGTACGCAAGCAACTATTCAAATGAGCATTTTTCAATTTCCTGATTTGAAATCGCTTTGGTTGTTTGCCTTGTTTGGTTTTATTGTAGGTTATGCCGGGCTTCTTTTTAATAAAGCATTAATTGCTTCTCTTGAATTTACTGACAAGTTGACATCCAAACAGAAAGTTTTTTATGTCATGCTCATTGGTTTTATTGTGGGATATGTATCAGTGTATTTTCCATCAGCAGTAGGGGATGGAATGCAAATTATTCACCAATCATTAGTTTTTTTTCCTGGTTTAAGTGCATTGTGTTTTTTATTTCTAGTTCGCTTTATTGGTTCAATTGCTTGTTATAGTACCAGTGTTCCTGGTGGCATTTTTGCCCCTACTTTGGCTTTAGGTACGATTCTTGGTCTTGCGATGTTTCATTTATTGGAATTATTACATCTGGATTTTTTAACTCAACCTGGAATGTTTGCTGTAGCAGGGATGGCAGCATTTTTTGCTGCGGTTACCAGGGCATCAATTACCGGTAGTGTGTTAGTAGTGGAAATGACACAAAATTATTTGTTGATTTTTCCATTAATGATAGCTTGTATTACCGCAACTATTGTTTTACAACTTGCCCATAATGGACCAATTTATGAACAGTTGTTAAATCGTACGTTACGGCATCCAGCTAAGGATAAAAAAAACCAGTCTTTGTAGGTTGGGCTATGAGGCAGTCCCGACCCACAATAGACTTAAACATATGCTTTATGGTTGAAAAATACAAACTCTTTCATAAACGTTTACAAACTTACTTTACTTGAATCGCTTTAACTATATAATTAAATCCTCATGAACTTCCTTGCCTGCAGGGTTAATGTCAAAATTTAATCATCAGCGTTTTTATGCTTGGCTTTTTATAGCGCCACAACTTCTTATTACCTTGATTTTTTTTATTTGGCCGGCTTGTAATGCATTGTTACAGTCTTTTTTCTATAGTGACGCATTTGGATTGCATAAAAAGTTTGCCGGTTTTAGCAACTTTAGTGACTTATTTATTGATCACGGTTACAGCAGAGCAATATGGGTTACTTTCATTCTTGCCTTTAGCATCACCTTCTGTACGATGAGCAGTGGTTTATTGATGGCTGTATTGGTAAATAATCGAAAAAAGAGCCAAAAATTTTATAAGGCATTTTTAATCTGGCCCTATGCGGTAGCGCCAGCAGTAGCAGCTATTCTTTGGCGGTTTTTTTGTCATCCTGTTTTAGGCTGGTTTACTCAGATATTGCATGCCTTGGGGATCCATTTTGATTATGTGAATAATGTCAATCAGGCTTTGCTGGTAATAATCCTTGCCGCTAGTTGGCAACAATTCAGTTATAATTTTCTTTTTTATTTTGCTGCATTAAAAGCAGTGCCTTCTACTTTAATTGACGCAGCAATTATTGATGGAGCTTCTTCTTGGCAACGCTTTTGGCAAATTATTTTCCCACTTCTTACACCAACTTCTTTTTTTCTATTGATTATGAACCTCATGTATGGCTTTTTTGACACCTTTGGTATTATTCAGGTTATGACTCATGGCGGCCCCGGAAATAGTACAACTAATTTAATTTATAAGGTTTATCAGGATGGTTTTGAAGGCATGGATCTGGGAAGTTCATCCGCTCAATCAGTATTTTTAATGATCGTTGCCGTGATTATTTCTTTAGTACAGTTTAAATATCTTGAGAAGAAGGTCCATTACGCATGAAATTACTCCTTCGTATTTTAGCGCATGGTTTCTTAGGTTTTTTTCTCATATTAATGTTCTTGCCTATTTATTTGGCGATAGTGGCAGCAAGCCATGAGGGCAGTATGATGATGCAATCTCAGATGCCCATTCTTCCTGGAGGGCTATTATTAAAAAACATAAAAACAGTATTAACTGAAGGCTTATCAGTCACAGGGGGCGAGCCTATTACATTGATGCTTCTTAATAGTTTAGGAATGGCTTTGGCCATTGCTTTGGGAAAAATTGTAATTGCTTTAGGCTCAGCATTTGCTTTAGTTTATTTTGATTTTCCCGGCAAAAAACTATGTTTTGCATTAATATTTGCTACTATGATGTTGCCAATTGAGGTGCGAATAGTCCCAACCTTTCAAGTAGTTGCTTCTTTTGGTTTACTAAATTCTTATACTGGCTTAACTTTGCCTTTATTTGTCTCGGCAACAGGCACCTTTCTATTTCGGCAGTTTTTTAAAACAATT
This sequence comes from uncultured Legionella sp., assembly GCA_964618245.1. GTDB lineage: Bacteria > Pseudomonadota > Gammaproteobacteria > Legionellales > Legionellaceae > Legionella. The sequence goes on from CAZTYT010000214.1 coordinate 3,090, forward strand.
CCCGCTGAGCTCATAGATGCCGCTAAATTGGATGGTGCAGGGGCATTGCGCTTCTTTTTTGATATTCTTTTGCCCTTGTCCAAAACACAAGTGGCTTCTTTATTTGTTATTTTGTTTGTCTATGGATGGAATCAATATCTATGGCCATTAATAATTACCACGGAAAGTAAAATGGCTACAGTGGTGATGGGAATCCGTTATCTGGCTGGTGTAGCCGATCAGATCCCTCAATGGCATTATATTATGACGATCGCGTTAATTGCTTTAATCCCGCCATGTATGGTAGTGATACTGACGCAGCGATGGTTCGAAAAAGGGTTAAAGTAAGCATGGCAACCGTGGACTTGATTGACGTTTCGAAAAATGTGGGGCAAACCACTATCCTGGATAAGATTAATGTCAGTATTAAAAAAGGTGAGTTTGTAGTAATTGTTGGGCCATCTGGCTGTGGAAAATCAACTTTATTACGTTTAATTGCTGGTTTGGATGAGATAAGTTCTGGCTCCATTCTTATTAATAACCAATGCGTTAATAAAACTCCTGCTGCAAAACGTGATATGGCCATGGTTTTTCAAAATTACGCACTCTATCCTCATATGACTGTATTTCAAAATATGGCTTATGGGTTAAAGATGAGGGGGGTTAAGTCAGAATTAATTCAGCAACGGGTGAATGAAGCGGCAAAATTATTGCACCTTATGCCTTTTCTGGATAGAAAGCCTCAAGCGCTTTCTGGAGGTCAACGTCAACGAGTAGCAATGGGCAGGGCCATAGTGCGTTCCCCAGCAGTTTTTTTATTTGATGAGCCACTGTCGAATCTGGATAGTAAATTACGCACCGAAATGCGTCATGAAATTCGCCGTTTGCACCAACAGCTAAATACAACTAGTTTATATGTAACTCACGATCAGACAGAGGCAATGACCATGGCTGAGCGGATGATGGTATTAAACCAAGGTATCATT
>CAZTYT010000215.1:0-4012 GCA_964618245.1 uncultured Legionella sp.
GAAATCAAAGCAGTTAAGCTATTATAAGCGCCTGATGACTGACTAAATAAAGGACAAATTTTACTGCTAAATAAAAGTGTAGCATCATCTTCTCGACCCGCGTAGCGAAAATAATGCTGGTAATACCATTGTTTTAAGCGGGTAAAATGACTGACTAACTCTGTCGTATCAAAAGCTGCGGATAATGATTTGCCAGTAGTAGTTAAAGATAAACCATGAATAGCTAAAAAAGACTCAAATAGAATCCAACCAGGATAAGCACTGGTATAAACACATTCATACCCTGCTTTCTTTAACTTTTGCGCCAAAATCTCCATTTCATCCCAAGTCTTGGGAAAATTACTTGAGGTATAGCCGACTTGAGCCAAAGCATCGGCATTGTAATATAAAATGGGAATTGACAAATTAAAAGGCAAAGCCATTAATCGCCCATCCTTACTATAAAACTCGCGAACTACGGGAATAAAATCGTCCTCAGCCAAGTGGATTCCTTGCTCTTGCATAAGCTCATCGACAGGTTTTATTACGCCCTGTGGTGAACTCATAAGAGCGGTACCTACCTCAAAAATTTGCACAATAGCGGGGGGTTGCTTGGCTCTAAATGCTGCAGCAAAACTAGTAAAAGTTTCAGTGTAACTCCCTTTATACACCGGGATAATTTTATATTCTTTTTGGCTTTGGTTAAAATCGTCTGCCAATAATCTGACCTCATCACCTAAATGACCAGCCATCGCATGCCAAAAAATCAGCTCAATTCGTTTTGCCTGCGCAGGTAAAGTAATTAACAGGGATAATAGAAAAAAAATAAAAGTCTTCATGCTAACAAATCAGGATAATCACTAAAAACGGCATCTACACCCCATTTGAATAATTTATTTGCTTGGCGCTTTCGATTCACTGTATAAGAACAAACGACATACCCTTCCTCTTTTACCGCTTTCACCCGTTCAGCAGTTAAAATCTTGCGATTAAAATGAATCGAAAAACAATCCAATTGCTTTGCTTTTTGCAGCCATTGCTCATCCCATTTATGGAATAATAAACCCAAGGGCATTTCTGGAGCCAAATTACGACACATTAATAAAGCATCCCATGAAAAACTGGAAACCAAAGGTAAGGGTTTATTTTCTGGCCAATGACGATTCAAATAGGTTAAAACAGTAACCGCTGTTTGCTCATCTGTACCAGGATAAGGCTTAATTTCAATGTTAGCCTGCATTTCAGAAGCCAGTAGCCATTCCAATACTTCTTGTAAATGTGGGATATGCTCGCCTTTAAATTGACGCGAAAACCATGAGCCAGCATCCAGGGATTGCAAATAACTGGCCTCTACTTGGCCAATTTCTCCGCGTCCATTCGTTGTTCTTTTTAATTTATCATCATGAAAAATAAAAGGTTCCCCATCAAGACTGCACATCACGTCAAATTCAATAAAACGGCAACCCATGGCTAACGCTTTATTAAAAGCCGCCATAGTATTCTCAGGCGCATAAGCAGAAGCCCCTCGATGGCCAATCACTTTATCCACAACTAACAAATTCTTTCCCCTTTAAATTAGTAGAGGCAGGTTAAGTCTTACTTCATAAGTATTAAACCAAGGAAAACTAAATACCCCCATCGCTTCTTTCCTATCCCCAAAGCCAAGCCATGGGGATTTCTGAGCTGGAAATAGTGATTCTATTTTTTCTTACTTTGTCTAAGCAAGGTCAATCTTGTGCAATTCTACCACTATTTGCGATTAGAAGCTGCCTCAACGATGGCGGTTAACGTCAATTCATTGCTTACGTTCAAATTAGGAGCGGAAGCTGCAACACCTGCTAGCATCATAGTATTTGCCTCTTTTGCCTGATAAGGTCTTGGTTGTACTGGAGGATTATCTCCAGAAACAAAAACCAGTTGATTCACTGTGTAATTTTGCGTTGGATACGCCTTATTCATGCGTACTATTTCATCGTTTACTTGTTGATAGAGCTGCTCACGTTCCGTGGTATTTTGTGTGTTGGTTTGTTGGTGATGTGGTTTGAATTGGTTTTTGCTTTTTTCTTTTTTTGCGGCAGGTATACTAACTGATTTGGCATTTTGATATACCTCTGTCAATGCATCCTGATTGACCCTTGCTTGTGCTTGGACATACAACTTTTCCAAACCTGAGCTGTCTTGTGAACGCTCAAAGCTCAGCAAGTGCCATTCTCCTTTGGCAATTTTAGCTAAACGATCCATGATATCAGCACGTGCTTTCACTAAGTCGGCATTAGTCAGCGTGGCATTAATGTTGACGTTTAATAAAGCTGACTGAGTACTCACCCATTGTTTTGCTGAAACCTGAAACACAATTTTATCCAGTATTGGTTGAGGTATTCCTTCTGCCAATGCTAATGGAGCAACAACCATTAATGACAATATTTTGGCAAGAACCCGTCGCATTGTATTCTCCAAATTGATGAATCACTGGATTTAGTTTATACCAGCCTTCCTTAATAAACCAAATTATCATTGATTTAATCAGTAAATAGGTCTATAACTTTTGCAAAAAAATATTCGTAACAGGGAGCTTAAGCAATGATGTCTGTTGAAAATATGACCACTAACAATGAAATACTGGCAGAAGATGATTTCCTTGACTATGCCTTATCCCATGGATTTGGTGATTTACACTTTAAAGTAGATCCTCAAACTGGTATGAAAGCTATCATTGCAATTCATAACACCAAACTTGGCCCAGCATTAGGTGGCTGTCGTTTTATTGAATATCCCAGCACTGCTGCTGCACTCAACGATGCCATGCGTCTTGCACGGGGCATGAGCTATAAAGCGGCTTCAGTTAATCTACCTTTAGGCGGTGGAAAGTCAGTCATTATAAAGCCCCAGGGGCCTTTTGATCGTGCTCAATACATGCATCAATTTGGTAAGTTTGTAAGTGAATTAAATGGTCGTTACATTACTGCTTTAGATAGTGGTACCTTATTAAGTGACATGGATATCATTGGCGAACATACCACTTATGTAGCCAGTTTATCCAAGCATCATGGCGATCCATCGCCAACTACAGCAAAAGGTGTTTTACGTGGAATCCAGGCAGCTGTTGCTTTTAAATTAGGTAAAGAAAACCTCAAAGGAATTCATGTCGCTATTCAGGGCCTCGGACATGTGGGGTATGCCCTGGCCAAACATTTGCATGAGTTGGGTGCGGTATTAACTGTTGCTGATATCTCTCCTGCCATCGTAGAGCAAGCTGTTAAAGAATTTGGCGCAACCCCCGTAAATACAGGAGATATCCATAAAGTAGCTTGTGATGTTTTTGCTCCTTGCGCACTAGGTGCAATTATTAATGATATCAGCATTCCACAATTGCAAACTACTATCATTGCTGGCGCTGCTAATAATCAATTAGCACATACTTATCATGGTAAAATATTACATGAAAAAGGCATCTTATTTGCTACTGATTATGTAATTAATGCCGGTGGTTTAATTTTCGCAGCGTCTAAATATTTACATACGCCTGAAAGTAAAATTAATGAGCAAGTGGATAACATATACACTCATTTAATTGATATCTTTACTCGCTCAGCCAAAGAAAATATACCAACTAACGAAATTGCCGATGCATTGGCGCAAGCGAAGTTGTCATAAAATATGAAGCAATTATCTTTAACTCCAGAGCTTTATGAGTACGTATTGGATAAATCGTTGCGGGAGCATCCTGTCCTTCAGGAATTACGTAAAGAAACGTCCACCATGGAATTAGCCAATATGCAAGTTGCGCCAGAACAGGCGCAATTTATGCAATTTCTTTTACGCATGATTCGCGCAAAAAATGTGCTGGAGTTAGGGACCTTTACTGGATATAGTGCTTTAGCAATGGCTCTAGCTTTACCTGAGGATGGGCGTTTAATTACTTGTGACATCAGCCCAAACTGGACAAAAAACACCCAGCACTTCTGGAAAGCAGCACAACAAGATCATAAGATTGAGTTACGCCTTGGGCGAGCCTTGGACAGCTTGCAGCAAT
>CAZTYT010000216.1:0-3997 GCA_964618245.1 uncultured Legionella sp.
TTGTAAATCATTTTTTGTTCCATCTTGCAACGCTTCCCATTCGCTTTTCATTTTGCGGTAGTCAATATCCTCTTTTTTCTTTTGTAGCTCTTGGCATTGATTTTGTAATCCTTGGTAATTTTCACACATCTTTTTAAAAGAGGAGAAGAAGGTATGCTCAAAATGATATTGGCTGCTCTTTCCTTCACTTGTAATTTTGAGTTGGCTATAAACATTCACCCCAAAATTTTTTCCTGCCAGATCTTTTATTGTTTGAGGGTTATTTAAAACTGTACAGGCCAATGCAATGCCGTCTTCCTGGACTTTACCCATTTCTTTAAAATCAAAAAAACTGAGGATATGCATTAAATCTTCAAGGGGGAGATCCACGAGAGTATAATTAGAATCCCTTGAAGTGGCTTTCACTTGCCTGGCATTACTTAAACAAAATAAAATGGCAAGGAAAGAGGTACGTGACAATTGTTGTTCATTTAATAAGTCACGTTTTTTTGCTTCATAGGTTTTTAACTCTTGCAAATAAATTTCTGCTTTACTTAAATTAAAAGCGCAATACTCCCGATTAAAAAAAGGCAGGTCTTTATGTTCAAGAATCTGACGCAGGGTATAACCCAAATCATTCCTTTGCTCAGGATCCGCACCAAGGCTTAGCAAATGCATTGCTCTAACAATATAAAACCAATCAAAACGAATTTGAGTTTGCAAAGCGGTTTGGCCAAAAGAATTTAAAGCATTAAGATCAGCCTTATAGACCTCTATCAATGTTTTAATTTTATCATTGAATTTTCCTTGAGCATTATGAGCAACCAGCTGATGCAAAAGCGTATTGCCTGACGCATCTTTTACATCAGGATTCGCTCCCTTTTCCAAGTGTGTAAATACGTCCTCACTCTCATATGAATCTTGAATAAGTGCTTGTAATGCCTGAGTTTCCCTTTCATTTGCCATTTTTTATCAATCAGTAGTTAAAAGAAGCAGATAGTGGCAAAAAATTTTCCTTAAATCAAATTTAAATTTCATTGATTTACATCACGTACCTATTCAACCACCACCTGGCACTTTTCCCCTTTAGTCACCAAGGTCACCGTGCTATCCTTAGTTAAAACGCGCGTGCCACAAAAAATATTGGTTCCGGTCACCAGGCTCTTCCGATAACCAAAAACATACTGCTTATTTTTTGTTCCTTGCCCTGTATAAGTCTTACCCAGTCCCCCCGCAGCCTTACCCTCCACTAAATAACCTATACCTGCTGCGGTGGTTTCTGTGGTTTTAACTGTGATGTGAATGATATCGTCTGCAAAGGCACTTAATGAAAATAATAGGCTATACATAATCCCTGCCAACTTAAGTGAACTCCTTATCATGGCGCCCCCTCTCTTCTTTTTTTAATCCACTATTCTATATATAGAACAATTTGCATGTTTTTTCACAATTTTACCCAGGACTCACTTCTTGCCATAGCTCAGCTATACTTAACAAAGAGTGAGATATTAAAAGCGTCCTTAAAATAATTACATAGGCTTTTAAGATGAGGCAAGGGATCCTATATGTCTAAGCCTGTTATACAAAAAAATGGGATTGGAACGCCACGGCTTAGTCCGAGCGAGCAACGAGAAATTGATCAGAAAATAGAGTTTGAAACTTATCTCTCTTTTCATAGCATGGTCAAATTGGGTGCATTTGCCAATATATTAGGGGCATTCCTTTACGTCCTGGCAATTTATAATCCCGCACAACCCAGGTTAATTATTTATTGGTATTGTCTGCTTGTTTTTGCCAACATTACCAATGTCATTTGGGCAATACGCTTCGAACACAATGAGATAACGCTCGCAGAACTTCGCCACTGCCGAAAAGGCTTCTTACTTATGGTGACTACCATTTGTCTTTTGTGGGGTAGCATGGGCATTTTATTTATGCAAAGTGAACTTCACCAGCAATTGACAACTATCGTATTTTTATCAGCCGTTTTAATCTGCTTCTCTTTTTCAACTGCGATCGATTTAACCATGGGGTTAATCAGCATTTTCTGTTTGGTGGCCCCCACCATTTTATATCATCTTTACCTGGCGCTTCATTTCCTTATCACCGGGAAGGGTGAAGTTGACCAACTGAATCTGTCCATTATTGCAGCTTTTTTAATTTTGGGCATTTTCATGTTAGTCGCCTGTTTTGTGGGAAATAAACTGGTTCTCAAAATGTTCCGTTTAGGGTATGAGAATGATCTGTTGCGGCAAAAACTGGAAGGCATGAATAAATTCCTGGAGCAACGCGTCAAGGAGCGTACGGAAGAATTAGAAACCTCTTTGAAACTAGTCACCTATCAGGCAACACACGATTTATTAACGGAACTGCCTAACGAGCGCTTACTGTATGAATCCATTCATACAGCAACTGACCAAGCAGTCAAAAATCATTATCAATTTGCCATTGCTTGTTTGTCGATCAATGGCATGGAAAAAATCAATGACAGCATAGGCCATCAGGCTGCAGCAACGATTACCCATCGTATTGCCCAACGCTTCGCCCATTTATTTAAAGATAATAAAAAATACTTCATTTCGCTCTCCAGGCAAGATGTTTTTATTATTTTAATTACCCCAGTTTTTAACCAAGTTGAATTAGAGCTGTGTATTGAAGACCTTTTTATGGTTCTTAATGATCCCGTATATGTCGCTCAACAAGAGTTAAAAATGACTGGTAGCATAGGCATTAGCTTGTTTCCGACCTCTGGACGCGATGCCAATACCTTGATTACCAATGCGGAAACGGCTCGTGTTTTAGCCGCACAAACTGGTGGAAATGCTTTTCGCATTTACGAAACAATTATTAATACCGACGCCATCAGGCAACTCAATATTGAAAATCAGTTATATCATGCGATTGATAAGAATGAACTTCTTTTAAATTATCAACCTTTTATTGATTTACGAACCGGTACTATCTATGGCGCAGAAGCGCTGCTACGATGGAAAAATTCTTTATTGGGTTGGGTTTCACCTTGCGAGTTTATTCCTATCGCTGAAATGAATAGCATGATAATTCCTATTGGTGAATGGGTATTACGCGCTTCTTGTGAACAATTAAGCAAATGGCATCAAATGGGATTCCACAAGCTTCAACTATCCGTTAACTTGTCTGCCAAACAGTTGTTACAACACGACTTAGTGCCTCGCATCGCGGCTATCCTTAATGAATTTAACCTCAACCCCAAGTACCTGGAATTAGAGCTTACTGAGTCGGAAGCCTTTAAAAACGAAGCGATCCCTATTATTAACAAATTAAAAGACATGGGTATATCATTAGCCATTGATGATTTCGGTACAGGATATTCTGAATTCAGTAGCCTTAAGTTATTTAAAGTAAACAAAATCAAAATTGACCGTCTTTTTATTCAGGATATTGATGTTAATGTGGATAGCAGAAATATCGTGTGTAATACCATTAGTCTTGCCAATCGCATGGGTATTAGCTGTCTGGCCGAGGGTGTGGAAACGGAAGAGCAAATCAAATTTTTAAATGAAAATGGTTGCCACATTATGCAAGGGTTTTACTTTAGCCGCCCATTAAATGCAGACGATTTTTTGCATTTTTTACAAAAATACAGCAAAACCCCTTATGAAAAAGAAACTTAATCATTTCCTACTCAGAACGAATCCTTGTAGATTGGCCACAGGAATTCGAGGAGAGGATAAAAATCGGAATACTTGATTATTTTCCTTGAGATAAAGAGGGGTTGTGAACGATTACAATTATGATAGCATGTTGCAAATATCCGAGTAGCAAATGGAGTTGCTCATGCGAAATCTGGTCAGTGTACTGCAAAGCCATGCCCAAAAAAAATCTCATCACAATGCGGTTCTTTATCTGGAAGATGGAGAGCAAGAGACAGCCTGTTTATCTTATGCTCAACTTGATGAGCAAGCCCGCATTATTGCCGCCCAACTACAAAATGATCAGTTGACAGGAACCCAGGTATTACTGCTTTATCCAACAGGCA
>CAZTYT010000217.1:0-3955 GCA_964618245.1 uncultured Legionella sp.
GAAAAAATACCCTTCCCCTGATAATTAGTGGATCAAAATGATCAAGGAAAATTAAGCGACATGTGCATAAAAAAATCAGAATGTACGGAAGAACAATTAAGCGCATTAGCTACCGAATTCCAAGTTGATACCACCACTCTTAAAAAAATATTAATCGAAAAACTGAATCTCTTAAAACCCATGCTAAGCCAAAAAATCCCTCTCATTTACATTAATTCGGATGATGCATTGGTTGCTAATCTCCTAGAGGAAACTTTAAGCAAGGAATATACGGTGAAATTGGTTGCAGAAAAAACCCGTGAATTTCAAAATGATTCATTGGTTATTTTTTATCGCAATAATTATTCGCATCAGGATTTTAAAACGTTGTATCAAAACCTTGGTGAAAATACCTATTTGGTTACCGCAGGCATACTGCATAAATTGCTAATCATTGATAATTTATTTGCAGTAAACAGCGGCTTACCTACTCATTTTTCCAATTTACATCAGCTGATGGCTTATCTGAATAGCGATATTCCTGCCACTAAAAATAATTGGCTTTTATTCTATCGCGAACTTATCAAAAATTCGTTAGAACAATTTCCTGAACCTGAAATTAACAGCTGTCAACGTGGCTATGTTGCCTATTGCCTATATCAATTTGTATCCCAATACACGAACCTTTGGAATGCACCTACGCCACTGGATCAAGTCAATTGTTTCTGGCAAGCAGACTTAACAACGTTTACGGTGCATAGTGAGGCAGCGCTTCATTCTCCTTTTTCAGAATACGATATGAAACTAAACCTGAAAAATCTGACGGCTGAGGAGACTGTGTAAACCATGTCCAAGACTACTTTTATTAACAGCCTGGTTGAAAGTGTTGTTGATGCCCAGGTTTATCAGGATTTACGTAAAACTTTTGCGCGAGAAACCATTTCTTTTATTAAGCATGGCAATTTATCTATCACCAATACTAACCCTAAACTGATCAGCCGGGTGCAATTTACAGAGTGTGAAATATCACCGTTCCACAAACAAGATATTGATTGCAATCCTATTCAAAGTACAGGTTTTTGCCGTAAAGCATCTACCTTTAAGTTCAGTTCAACTAAAATGGATTTTACTCGTATCCAGGAATTGCTGGTGAATACTTTTTCACCACCTACTTCGACTACGCAAAGACCTTATCCATCAGCTGGAGGATTATATCCCGTTGAACCACTGGTTTTTTTATTTGATGAAAGAATGAATGGTTTTACAAACCATGCTTCTGGTTGTTATCACTTTCGCCCAGTGAGTAAAAAATTGCAATTAATTAAGAAACTGGAAGCTCCACATTTTTATGAAAAAATTCTGCATAATTTTGTAGGCAATGATCCCCAAGAATGGCCCAATTTCTGCATTCTGTATGTTGCTCATTTGCAAAAAGCTATTTTTAAATACCGCTATCGCGGTTATCGCCATGCTTTAATGGAAGCTGGCTCCATGTATCAACATGCCACCCAAATTTCTCAACAAATGAATTTACGCACCACGGTATGGTCAACCTTTAGTGAGCAACAAATGCTTTATGAACTAGGGCTAGATCATGGGACCTATCTACCGTTAACCATGCAATTATTTGGTTATGGAGAATAAAATGAGCTTATTGCGATTTAAAGATTTTCCTCAACTACCACAATGCAAGGCGAATCACGCCTCTATTCAGCATGCAACCAAATTTAAACTCTGCGCAGAGAGCTTACTCACTACGCCAAAATCTGCCATTATCGATGGAATAATTAGCTATGGTGGTAGTACTAGCATCGGACTAAAGTTGCCGCGAAAAGCTTACGGTGAATTTCATGAACGCAATCATTTATTTACCAAGGTTCCGGTGAATCATCAAAAAAAGCTGCGCGATATTCAACCTCAAAGTTATCAAGAAAAATTGCTAGGCTTATGCCAATTAAAAAATAGTGATGCACAACAATGCTTGGATCATACTTTTTTATTTACCACCGTATACAATTTATTTGATAACCGCCCACAAGATTTCTTTTACAATGGCATTTCATTAAATTGTGCTAAAGCTGACAGCAAATACATTAATTTTAGTGACAGCTGTGCCTGTGCATCGCATCCGCAAAAAGAAAAAGCACTCTACAATTCACTCATGGAGTTTTTAGAACGCCAGGCATTATTAGGCAGCTGGTTATCAAAAACTTATCAATACACGATAAACCCTACCTTATTACGTGAAATTACTCCGTACACTGAACTTGTGGACTCATTATTGGAAAATGGCGAATTATTCATTTTCCAAAATGGAAATGCTTTGCCTGGACATACAGTAATCATGTTTTATTTTTCACATTCTGCAGAGGATTTAGTGCAATATTCCATTGGTTCTAGCAGCGGCCTGACTTTGGTGGAAGCGCTGACATCGACACTGGAGGAGCTCTACCAGTGTTATAGTTTCCTCTATAATATGGAAAGCTCAGAAGGTTTAGAAAATAAAGCAGGGGCAGGCTATCACTTGGAATTTCAAAAATGTAATCGCCAATCGGTACGTGAAACTATCCCTTTCATGCAGGCGATTCGCCCTTATCACATTGACTCAATTGCTGATCTTCATCAAACCCGCAATTACAGTTATCAGGATATTTTAGATGAGCTGGCAATCATCTCAAACGACCTTTTTTATTATCATGCCTATGATAACACGTTGAATTTACATTATACCAAAATCATGAGCCCTGATTTTTTTATGCACATGTCGCTGAATAATAATCTGAACATTGATAACCGCTACGCCCAAAAACTTGGTATAACAAAAACGAATGCCTACTTGGAAAAAATACCCTTCCCCTGATAATTAGTGGATCAAAATGATCAAGGAAAATTAATATTATTTAGCTGTTTACAATCGTTGACAAAAACTATAAATTTAACTCTATAGCTTCCGGTAGCTTTAGTAATGAAAAACAAAGCTTGATTAGTTTGTAAAATTATCAAAAGCTCTCGTTGTTTTTCAGGATGATAATAAAACAAAAAAAGGGAAAAGATATGAACAACAAAAAAATCGGTGCTTTGTTGCTTGCAATGGCATCGACTTCTTCTTTTGCTGGAACCATGGGTGCTATGGCTCCAGAACATCTTCTGTTAATTGAAGGCGGCCTTTCTTATAGCCACAGCTATTATGAAGATCGCTATGTATTTCCTGAGTCCAGAACCGCAATTACTCCATTAGGATTCTCCATAAACCCGAATAACTTTTTTCCTAATGACTTCTTCGGTGGATATATCGGCGCTTCCTTATACATGCCAACTGACTGGTTAATTAATGGTCGTTATGACATGTACGGTAAAAAAGGAAAAACTAATTTATTGGCTGAAACCCAAATCAGTTTGGCACCAACTCGTTTATCTTTCACTGTTGATAAAGTTTTTGGTGACTTTAGAGCACTTAGCTTTGGATTAGGTGGTGGTGCTGTTATCGAAAGCTTAAACGATGGTAATGCGGTAATCGCTGTTGATACTTTAAATCCAGCCTCTGAATCTCTCCAAGGCCGTACTCGAGTTGATCCTTTAGTCGAAGGTTTTGCTATGTACCGTTTTGTTAACAACTTTGGGGTAAAATTCAATATTGGCTACCAAATTCCTGTCAATAACAAATTTGGCGATGGTGATCTAAACTTAAATCTGGGTCTAAACTACGCCTTCCCAATTTAACTAATTATCTAAAAAGGAGAATAAGCGATGGATTGTACAAACGAATTGAATTTAGATGTTGAAGTATTATTTGACGATAGTGTTAACTTTGACCCTTCTCTCTCTTCTTGCTGCTGTTGTTGCACTGCAGCTACTTCTGAAACTGAAGAGTAATATTTAGTTAATTTGGTGTAGCGTATTAAAGGACTCCAACTCGCCTTAGGGTTGATGTTGGAATCCTTCCCTACAAAAATATACGTATTATTATCAATTTCCT
>CAZTYT010000218.1:0-3936 GCA_964618245.1 uncultured Legionella sp.
GTCCTTAAACAACCGGCTATCGATCCTTTTTTCTCTCTTTGTATTGAGTTTGGCATACCTTGAGTTGCAAGATACATTTGTTCATAGCAGAGCGCTGCGTAAATTCCGTTAAGTTGATTAGCTAAATTCAGTAAATAAAGCAGAGTGTCAATGTTATAGAGATCAAGCCAAGCTCTGACGCATTCAGATTTTAATTGGTGAAGTTCTTTCTGATTGATTTTATTGAAGTAAGCAATATTCCATAAACAACCACTTAGCGATAAAAAGGGATGCGTCAGCACTACTTCACCCCAATCAATTATATTGATAACTCCAGTTTTTTGATTCAGCAGCATATTATTTTCATGAAAATCACAATGGTTTATTGTTTCAGGTATATTGTATTGTGATAAATCAGAACACAATTTTACACAGAGCGGATGGAGTTGATGTAATTGATCCAATTCCTGTCTTGTTAAACCATCATCAATTAATAGTTGTTCTTGTTGTAGCATCTGATAATAGAGTGAAGCAAATTGATCAAGCCGCCAATCAAGGATACCCATTTGCAGTAATTGTTGTGTTTTATTTTCTAAACAGCGCTGAATTGCTGTGTAATTTGTAATACCTTGATTGAGCATGTCAAGGTTGACCTGCTCTTTGAAAAGAGAACGTAAGGACAGTTCACCACAAGAAGCCATGAGAAAGCAATGTAGAGTATCATTTTTCGCTACAACCTTGGGTGTATTTTGACAACCTTGTTCATGAAAATAAGCCAGCATAATAGATTCTAAAAACAATGCTGCTGGCACTTGTTTTAAGTAAAAAGTTTTTCCTAATACGGTGTCTATTTTATAGACTTTGGAATATGGGGTTTGAATGATATTTTTTTGCTCAAGAATAGGATTATCATTCATAGTCAAATAATTTACAGCCCATTCTAAAGCCTGGCTAGATAGATGAATACTCACATGACCCTCAGATAGTTCAATGCCTTTAGATAAAACAAAAAATGGTAATAAAGATGCAATTTACTATTTTTGTGGGAACTTCGTAACTATTTGATTTAATTGGCTCCTCCTCGTGGATGATCTTAGAACTTTTTTCATAGCGCCATCAAGTGAAATTATTAGATATTTTGGATGGGGGAATAAAACGCAAAATATGGCGTTGTATTAAAATCATGAAATTTTCGGGTTAGTTCACCTAAAGTTTCTAAAGCGTCTAAAGCATAGGTTTCATAGTAAATTAAAACGGCTTTCTTTTATTAATCCGTTTCTGACAAGTTAAATTTTGTGCTATTATGCTAATACATTATTAAATTATTTATTAGACAATGACCAAAAAACTAGATTCAAAAATAGCTGAATTAATGCATGCCTTTTCATTGATAGAGAATCAAGACGAGGCATTACGTTTCTTTACGGATCTATGCACACCTGCAGAGCTCGAAGCTATGGCTGATCGGTGGCAAGTGGTCCCCATGGTTCGTTTGGGCATTCCATATCGCACAATACATGAGCGCACTGGGGTCAGTGTTGCAACGATTACGCGTATTGCACGTTGTATTAACTTAGGTGAGGGAGGCTATTCCCTCATAGCAGATAGACTTGATCCAGCATAATCCTCCTCCCTTCTTGGATAATACTCTTTCATAACTGTTTAAATCGTTGACATTTTTTTAATGCCAGTGTTACTATGTAATAATGTTCTATCATATTAGAACGTTATTACATAATAGCGATGTGAGCAAAATGATGAATACACGATTGAGAATAGCATTACAAAAAAAAGGGCGGCTTGCCGAAGAGTCACTTTTTTTGTTGAAACAGTGTGGGTTGCAGTTTCGATTAAAAGATAATGGGTTACTGGCACATGTTGATAATTTTCCGATTGACTTGCTGTTTGTGCGTGATGATGACATTCCAACATTAGTATTCGATGGCTTGTGTGATGCTGGAGTTGTTGGCGAGAATGTGCTCTTTGAAAAGATAGCGGAATCTAGTGATCCATATCAAATGCTTGCACAACTGGGTGTGTGTGTTTGTCGCTTATCCATTGCAGTCCCATTGCAATTTGATTGGAAAAGTCCACAAAGTCTCAATGGAAAACGTATTGCCACCAGCTATCCTAATCTATTACGCGCTTATCTCAATGAACATGCGGTGGATGCAGAATGTATTGTGCTTTCCGGTTCTGTAGAAATGGCACCTCGCATGGGGATGGCCGATGTAATCTGTGATTTAGTGTCAACAGGTCAAACTTTAGAAGAAAATAAACTATTAGAAGTTGATACAGTGCTCAAAAGTCAGGCAACGTTTATTCAAACGATGAAGCCATTGGATTTACAAAAAAAACAACTATTAGAAATGCTCCTTCGACGCATTAGTGCTGTACGTGAAGCGGATACGCGAAAATACATTCTATTTCATGCCCCAATCTCAGAACTTAAAAACATTTGTGAATGTTTGCCAGGGGCGGAAATGCCTACTGTTCTGCCTTTAAGTGAGTCACAAGATAAAGTGGCTGTACATGTTGTTTCAAGAGAACAAATTTTTTGGGATACCTTGGAGCATATTAAACATTTAGGAGCAACAAGTATCTTGGTTTTGCCTATTGAAAAAATGCTGGTGTAGGAGAGTATGATGTTAAAACCGTTATTGTGGAATACATTATCGAGCGATCAGAAAAAAGCTTTATTACAAAGGCCTAATACATTATCGCCGCAAGAATTCACAAATGAAGTTCGTTCTCTGATAAAAAAAGTTCAATTGCTAGGAGATGAGGCTCTTTTCTCATTAACGCAACAATTCGATAAAGTGGATCTGAGTAGCTTGCGTGTCACACAAGAAGAATTTGACGCAGCAATGAATCAAATACAGCCTCAAGCGATTCAGGCATTCGAACGTGTGATCGCGCATTTGACTGCTTTTCATCAACAACAAACGATCGCAAATTATAGTGTAGAAACATCATCAGGTATTGTATGTGAACGTAGGGTTGTTCCTATACAACGTGTTGGTTTATATGTACCAGCAGGCAGCGCCCCTTTGGTCTCTACCGTATTGATGCTAGGTGTCCCGTCGCTAATGGCCGCGTGCCCTTTACGGGTCTTATGCGCACCCCCTAATCGAACAGGAACAGTTGATCCTTATCTATTGGTTGCAGCTTCTCTTTGTGGCATCAAAGATGTTTTTAAAGTCGGAGGAGCCCAGGCCATTGCAGCAATGGCTTATGGTACAGAGAGTATTCCTAAAGTTGATAAAATTTTTGGACCAGGAAATCGCTGGGTGACCATGGCAAAAATGCTAGTTTCACTTGATCCCAATGGTGCTCAGCTAGATATGCCAGCAGGTCCTTCTGAAGTTATGGTTATCGCTGATGAAGCAGCAAACCCTGCTTTCGTTGCATCCGACTTACTGTCACAGGCCGAGCATGGAGAAGACTCTCAGGTTTTTTTGATTTGTAAGAGTGAGGCATTTGCGAGTGCTGTAAATCGTCAGCTTGAAACCCAACTACAATCTTTATCAAGAGCTCGTATTGCAACGCTGTCACTCAGACAGAGTTTCTGTGTGGTCATAGAGAAGGAGGCGGATGCAATAACACTTGCTAATGCCTATGCCCCCGAACATTTAATTTTGCAATTAGCAAATCCGAGAAAATATTTGTCTGCAATTTATGCTGCTGGCTCAATATTTTTAGGACCTTATTCTCCTGAATCAGTAGGAGATTACGCCAGTGGAACAAATCATGTTCTACCTACTGCTGGATTTGCAAGATCGTGTAGTGGTTTGTCTCTTAAAGATTTTATGAGAACGATGTCCGTTCAGGAGTTAACGAGAGAAGGCCTTTCCTCTATTGCAGAGACAATACGTGTGTTAACCGATATTGAAGGGTTAGATGCACACCAAAAAGCAATTGATATTCGGTTGCAAGCTGTAGGAGGCGAATAATGGG
>CAZTYT010000219.1:0-3857 GCA_964618245.1 uncultured Legionella sp.
CTGTTGTTTTGGAGTCAGACAGCTTTGGGTAATTCCCAGGTAGATTAATTTCTCCAGGAAAGTAATGATTTCATGTATAGAAGTTGAGTCTTGAGCAGTAATATTAGAGTTAGCGTTTGAATTTTCCAGCACTGAAGTCAAACTATCTATTAATTGTTTTTGCAAGCCAGGCGAAAGCATACCCCAGTTTACTTCAAAGGTGATAAGTGCTTGAATAGCATCTTTAATTTCTTCTACACTCATACTAGAGCATTGGTTATCAAAAGCTTTTAGCATGCTATCTTTTAAAAAAGAAGGGTTTTTCACGTCTAAAAAGGATAGTACTCGACTACACATGGGCATGCTTTGCACAGAAAGACTATTTACCTTATTAGTAAATGCAGTAATTAAATTTTGTTGCAATGTGTCTGAAAAATAATCACGAGTTATACCTAATTGCATTAATGAGTATGTAGCTCTAGTTAATATTTCTACGCTTATGCTAGCTGTATCATTTTCCAAAATAGCGAGTAAATGTATTTTAAGCTGAGCAGAAAGAGAACCCCATCTTTTTTCCATTTTAGTCAGTATGTCTAAAACATCCATAAGATGACTTAACTTCAGATTGGCGGAATTTTCTATCAAGCTATCATATAAATTTGTTAAAAAACGATGATCAGTACTAATTTGCCAATGAGTAATAGCCCATAATGTATTAACCACTTCTTTGAAGTGCATTTTGGCAGCATGTCGCTCAAGAGTTGCCAATAAAGTCATCTGTAGTTTAGTGGGTAATTCTATCCAAGATATACCTAGCTGAGCTAATGAATATAATAGATTAGAACTATTTTGGTCATTTATAAGCGAGAGATTTTCACATAGGGTAGTGATTAATTTCATTTGCAACAAATTGGAAAATTGCTGCCAATGAAGTTTCATATGTGCAAATCCTATGAGGGTACGAAAAACATCATCCGGTTCCATATGGCTGATATGTTTTTCTACCGCCTGCAAACAAGATGATATGAGTTGATTGCTGGGAAATGGACAATATCCATTTAATAAATCACCTAGACAAGAAATAATGGCTGCTGTTAAATGAGGAGGCGCATTTGAGGCTAGAGTACTGCCTAACAGATCCTCATCAAATAATTCCTTAGGGTTATGCTTAATATTTGTTATATATTCAGAACATTGTTCCCATTGTTCTTTTTTAATAAGCTGCAATAGTCGTTCAGAATTTATCATGGCAGTGGAAGAGCATGTGGTATTATTGTTTTCCCCATAAGTAAGAGAAATCACCCCTTTAAACTTCTTTTTTAGAGCAGAAAATCGTCGATATTGAATTGCTGTAGCTAAGGCTTTAACTAATGAATCTTTGTGTTTAGGTTCTAATTCATCAAATAATTGTTTATTGATTTCAATAACAGTATAGCCATTCCAGGTTAGTATATTGCGTTGGAATTGGAACCCATAATCTTCTTGATTTGGCAAACTAAAATGAAAAGCTATTTGATTGGCTGAAACTGCATCAACAATAAAACCTGACACGATCTGTTGTTCAGTTAAGGTTGAAAAGTAAGTTTTTTCCAGTTCCATATTTATTAAGCCAATAATGGAATTTTGTTTAGAAACTTTTTCCATTGGTTGTTTAGATAGCCAATTCTCATAAGGGAGGATATTAAAATTCAGGTGTTGATAATGATTGAAATAATAAAATGCAGTAACAAGATGCTGAACATGGATTTTTTTACAATCATCTAAATTGAGAGACTCACTTTGAGTGAATAAGCCTCGGATAATTTCATGGTATTTCTCTAGTGACCCTATATTTAAATAAGCAAGGCCCCATAAAATATCAATGGCAATCTTAGGAGAGGTCTGAAGGTTTCCAATACTTGTATGAATCTGAGTTTGCAATGCTTCAGGCAGTTTGGTCCATGATAATTTAAATAATTTCAGCAAAAAGAAAATTGCTTTAATTTCTTCTGCATCCATCATTTTTAAATTTTTTATCAGGCTAGTTAATAGGTGGGTTTGTAAATGGGGTGATAGTGTTTCCCATGTTAAATTTATTCGCCCCAAGGCAAGTAACAAATCTATATTATTTTGTGCAGTAATGCTGGCAGCTCTATAGCTTAAAGCCTGTAATATATAGTTTTGAAGTGACTCAGGTAAATTCAGCCATTTGATCTCCATACGTACAAAAGATTGAAGACATCGAATCAAATCCTGAGTTTCTATCTGCGTTATATTTTTTTCTAAAGCAGACAGTAATTTTTTTTGCAATGAGTCAGAGATGAATCGCCATTGTTTACCCATACACGCTAATGACCAAAAAATATCTACGGTATTATTTATATTCATATTTTCAAGGAGTAATGCCAACCTTGATAAATATTTTTCCTGGAGAATTACAGGTAATTTAGGCCAATATAAATAAAGGGAAGCTAAAGCATGCAAAGAATCACTTATTTCCTGAGCAGCCATTGTGCTCACTGATTCACTTAAAAACAGTAAAATACGATCTTTTAGAGTAGGAGATAATTGAGCCCAACTCAGTTGCAATGGCGCTAATCCTGAGAGAAGACTTTTTACATCTTCATTATTCATTACATGAATATGTTTTTCTATTGTCGCTAATACAACTGGTAGTACACTGTTAAGGCTCAATCCCATTTTTTTTAACCCACTGAGTGTGTGAGTAGTGGAGATTAAAAGTGCCACAGGGATATCTTCAGATAAAAATTTCAATAAAACGTCATTGCTAAATAATTTTGAATTATTTTTCATGCTAGTTATAAAATGAGCGCAATCCGGCCATTTTTTTAGTTTGGTTAATTCAAGAAGTTGCTCTGGTTGAGTTGGAGCCGGTTTATAATTGGTTGGCAAAATAACAACTACAATATCTTTAAATGGTTCTTGTTCTAATTCGGAAAAGTTTTGATGCTGAATTGCATGAGCAATTTGTTTGATGAGTTGAGCAGAATTTTCTGCGTATAATTTTTTAAACTTTACCAAATTAATTCTTATAGTTGTATACCCATAGTTTGCAAAAACCTTATTTTGAAACTCATCAACCTGTTGTTGATATCTTTCCTCATGATGAGGACCATCAATTTCAATTATAATTTTGTTTGCTTCACTTCTGTTTATTTCACAGTAAGCATCGACTTCAGAGAATAAAATAAAATTTTCATCTTCCAATTTAGGGTAGAAGTTTTCGGTTAAATGAAAATTAATCATTTTTACCAGAGCAAGTTGATCTTGTGATGAAGCGGCTTTAGAATTTTTTCGCATAACTTGATTGTATTGAGCATGTTTAAATGACAGCTCAGGTATTAGGCAATTAAAATAATAAAAAGCAGTCATAATTTTTCTTGCTTCAATATAATCAGAGTCTTTTAAGCCAAAGTTTTTAGCAAATAAAGCACGGATAATTTCATGCTCAGAAGAGTTCAGGGTGGTATAGAGATGGGAGAGCGACCAAAGAATGTTAGAACCTGATTGAAGATCTATCTTGTCCTTTTTTTCGTTAATACAGGATAGGATTTTTCTTTGCCTATCTGGGGATATTTTTTCCCAGGTTAACCCCATTCGAGCGAAAGCCCATAGAATATTGCTTAATTCTGTGTGATTCATGTATTGGCATGTATCAAAACAGATTGTTACTAGTTCTTCTGGTAAATTTTCCCAATTAAAACCTATCTGAGCTAAACTAAACCAGATATTTGCACATCCTTGAACACTCATTGTGTAAGTATTAGTTTTAAGGGAGGCAAATAGTTTTTCCTGTAAAGGCATTGGTATGTGTTGTGTATTTACTTCAAATACAATTATTGGATAGCTTGCAAACAAAATTTCCCAGTGAAAGAGCA
>CAZTYT010000220.1:0-3841 GCA_964618245.1 uncultured Legionella sp.
TTTTATTGCCTCGCGCATCCCTTAGCTCCAATTGATCGATGCTCAAACAAGGAGTAAAACCGGCACGGCGGAAGCTGTTACTTAATAAATCACTAACCCATTGCCACTCTAAAGAAGATGACATTATTTTTTCTGCTTTCAAATACTGACTTTTACTATTTAGGTAGAGTTGTACTAACAAAATAACAATAAAACTAGAGAGCAAAAGGCTAATTAATATTTCAATAAAACTAGCACCAGTTTGGTTTTTCATTTTTACTCAACTGCTTTTCAGCCTTAAAGTCACAAAGCATATTCTGATGAATACGTGCAATAACCTGGTTTAATAAATACCTGCTTTGCATTTGCTGTTGAATTAAAGAAAAAGATAATGCGGTTACCAGCAATAAAGCTGACAACACTTCAATGAGAGTAAATCCCTTTTGTTGATCCATATCCATATTATCCTGAGGTTGGTTGTGAGCAGATTAACGTCATTAACTGGAAGTTACAAGTACCTAGAGACACCATTACTTAAACTTTAGGAGTGACAGCCTGTGCTGGCTTGGGTAATATAAAAAATCTTTTGTAAACAAGGATGATTATATGGCTGTTAATTTTCAAGAGTTATCCCATTCTGGGATCCGTTCACTAGTGCCGTACAAACCTGGTAAATCCATAGAGGAGCTCGCACGAGAAAAAGGAATTACCGATATTATTAAAATGGCGAGTAATGAAAACCCCTTAGGTTGTAGCCCAATGGCATTAGAGGCTTTACGTACCATGTCTAAATATGTACTGGCAACCTATCCTTCTCCAGCCAATCATCCTTTAATCCCTAGCCTGGCTGAAAAATTAGGCGTTCACATCAACCAACTTTTTGTAAGCAATGGTTCTGATTATATTTACACAATTCTTTTAAATTCTTTTGTATTGCATCAAAACAAGCATATTATCACTCATGATTACGCGTTTAGCACCTATGCTATCCAGGCTCATACCTTAAATATCCCAGTACATTCAACAGCGATTCATAAGAATTGGCAAGTTGATATTGATGCCATCATTGAAGCCGCTAATGCACAAACTGGAATTATTTTTATCGCTAACCCTAATAATCCTACGGGAGTATTTATTAGCCAAAAGGAAATAAAACGGTTATTGGATAATATTCCTGAAAGTACTCTTTTAGTCATTGACGAAGCGTATTATGAATTTGCTGCTCCGCTTTATAGCTGTAACAGTATCGAGTGGTTAGCCAATCACCCCAATTTGGTTATCACCCGTACTTTTTCAAAAATCTATGGTTTGGCTGGCTTGCGTTTAGGTTATGCACTAGCCAATCCTTCCATCATAGAAATTTTACAGCGAGTGCAGTTACCATTTACTGTAAACCAGGCCGCATTAACTGCTGCCCATGCTGCCTTAAGTGATGATAAGTTTCTTAGTCAAAGCTTGAAAATCAATGCAGAGGGCATGGAGCAAATGCGCTCAGGTTTTGATCATTTAGGAGTTAATTATATCCCTTCGGCATGCAATTTCCTGACTTTTGATTGCAAAACAGACAGTATGTCACTCTATAATTATCTTTTAGACAGAGGTATTATAGTCAGGCCGCTTCATGCCTATAAAATGAATAATTACATCCGGGTAACCATTGGAACAAAAGAGCAAAATGCTCGATTTCTGGAAGCGTTAAGCGATTATTATCATCAATAAAACCCAAAGGAAAATAAAATGACGAGCGATTTAAGTACCAAACATTGTGAAGCATGCGAGGGAATTGGGGCTGCATTAACTGCGGAGCAAATTAAAAATTTGATGCCTCAACTCAATAAGCAATGGCAAGTCAGTAATGATAACCGCACAATAAAGCGGGAATTATCTTTTAAAAATTTTTATGAAACCATGGCTTTTGTAAATGCATTGGCTTGGATTGCAAATATTGAAAACCACCATCCTGATTTAGAAGTTGGATACAATTACTGCCGAGTTACTTTTATGACCCATGCGTTAAATGGTTTAAGTCACAATGATTTTATCTGCGCTGCTAAAATGGATAAACTTTTGCTGGGATAAACCAAGAGACACAGAGGCTCTATTGGCTATCCTTTCACAAGTCGAACCTTGGCTCTTTTATTCACTAGGACCATATCCGTCAGGCTAAGCTTCAGAAGCAATATAATCGCTTCCCACATCCAACGAATCCCCGTGGCTTGACCACGAGGATTCGAAAAAGTGAAAAAAGACAGAGGTTCTTTGTTTTTTCACTTAGCCTGACGGCTATGGAAGGCTCGACCTGCCTTTACTTAAAGAGTTTATAATTCTGATCATCCCGACAAAGATCAATGCCTAAATGAACAATACTTGCTAATAAACGAGTTACTAGTGCCACAATTGTAAGAACTGGATTTATAATTGCTGCAGTAATAGCAGAAACCCCCTCAAGAAAGTAAGTTTTAGCCTCAGAAAGCTCAGATTTAGCCGAACTTTTTTTATCGTCTAATCCTTTTTTAGAAACACTGGTAGACCAAAGATGGGCTGCAGCAAGGATTGAGCTGACACAATTTACTATAGAGACAAGCGCATCAAATAAAAACACTGGAATCATGACAATATCAATGATGGGCCTTGCTAAATAATGTAAAAAATCAGATTCTTTTTTTGAACTACCTTGAATAGGAGAAAACAAAGAAAAAAAGCGGACTGAAGTGGATTCAAAAAAACGATAGTTTGAGATAACTACAGGTTTAATAATTTTCGCCATACAAAAAACTCCAAACAACAAATAATTAATAGCGCATTACCACTCGTTCTTCCCCCAAAAGATTACTTAATAATCCTAATAATTCATCAGAAGGCGTGATATGCCATAGTTGTGCCAAACTTAATTGTGCCCTGGCAAATTCGTTAGCATAACAAAATTGTACAGCACAGTTACCTGAATGAGCTTTCAATAAAGTTTGAATGGAAGGCAAAACGCTCTGATGCTCTTGGGTAATACGTAACTCCAAACAACGTGAAAAACGTGAGCGCGCGGTCGGCACACCATATAACTGGGTAGCTGTCATTTTGACTCCCCCATTGTAATCATCATGCGCCACTTCACCATCAACCACTAACATGTCTCCGGTTGCCAAAGGAGAAGTAAATGACTCAAATACTTCGCCAAAAACAACAATATCCATACGCGAAGTCGAATCGTCCATGCCTATAATAACCAATTTTTTGCCTCTTTTGGTTAAAATTTTACGTATCGCCGTGACCTGACCACAAACTACAGCTTTTTTATGAAGAGAAGGATTTAGCTGACTCATTGGTACAATAAAGTCACCAAACTCCCTTCGATATTGATCAGCAGGATGACCGGTCAAGTAAAAACCTAAAACCTCTCGTTCTCCTTCCAACCGTTGTGCTTCAGACCATGGTTTACAATCTACATATTCTTGTCGGCTTGCCTCATCTTCCAGTAAGGTGAATAAATCAAATTGTCCACTGGATTGATTTTGATGTTCTTTTTCAGCAACCTTTAATGCCTTTTCTAAAGAGGTTGTAAGAACAGCTCGCTCCACCTGCCAATCGTCAAAAGCACCACTTTTAATTAATGCTTCCAGAACCCTGCGATTTACTTTACGTAAATCCAGGCGCTGGCAAAAACTAAATAAATCAGTGTAAGGACCATTTGCATCACGTTCTTGCACAATACAATCGATAGCGGACTCACCTACTCCCTTGATTGCACCTAATCCATAAATAATGGTGTTATCATTACTTACCGTAAAATGATATTGTGACTGATTAATGGAAGGTGGCGATACCACCAATTTCATTTGCGCGCATTCATCAATAAAAGTCACTACTT
>CAZTYT010000221.1:0-3837 GCA_964618245.1 uncultured Legionella sp.
TGAAGACCAATAATTGTTTGAGCAGCCGTCCTGGCATTACGCGTAGCATTCCAGGTATCGAGTAAAAACTGTCCGGCCGCCTTGCGTAGCGCGTCTCTATAGTAAACATAAGGACTGTCTGCTGTATCAACGCGTACTACAACTTTATCAATTGGAATTGGCTGAAAGGCTGATGTAAGAGTCGGGTTTACTGCGGTGGTGTATTCTATAGTGAATCTTTTTAGAAAATGATCAGGATAAATATGGTATACCTGCACGCCATCAATATCGGTCTCATTTTCAAACTTATAGACAGCAACTGCAGGTGTGATATTCACATTGTTCGGATGATAGGCCCAGCCATCATTTATATCATTAAAGATTCCGTTGTTAGATTTGCTAATATGATAGTCATTCTGTGAATGATTAGCTTCAGATTGAGCAAATTTTATAATTTGTCCGCCTTTACGCCCCGAAAATTCATTAAGAACAAAGTTGCCAGCAGAATAATGACTTTCTTTAATTGTTAAGCGGATAGCGGTAACATCATTTATGGCTGGAAAAACAATACTTATTTTGCCCGGCTCAGCTTGCTGCAAAGTGACCTGGTTTCCTTGAATCTGGGCAGAGCCAACTGGCAGTTCTTCCCCGGTATTTTCAAGTGTTTGCAATATTTTTGCTAATGCGGCAATATTTCCGCTTGTGTGAATGGCATTAGGTGAGCCGTCTCCATATACATGGCCTCCGTCATCGTGGTCATGATTCCATCCGCCGCTAGGAAGCTGCTGACTTAAAAGCCAATCAACTGATTTAAATAAATTGGGCGCAATTACGTCAAAGTTAGCACCTTTAAAGCTTGCCGCTGACCATGACCAAAGAGAAGTTTGAGTAATAATCAGTGTGCCGGCATGATGAGGCGAAACGGAACCATTTAGGTTCTGCCATTTCTTGTAAACTTCTACGCCTTTAGCTTGCAGATCGTTAGAGATAGGCAGTTCGGGCAGTTTTGCTTTTGATTCATTTAATCCAATAAATGCCTGCGACTGAATATGACATCCAAAGCAGCTTGGATTAGAGCCTGGTGCAAGCCAGTTTTCCCAGTTTGCTACTTCCTGCTGCTGCCACAGTACGCTCCTTGTCATCGAATCTCTAACTCTTGCAAGTAAAGATTCCGTGGCGCCTGATAACTGCTTTATCTCGAATATTTCCTGTCCGCGATTATCATTTGGACCACCGTCATTTAGCCAAAAAAATACGGTGGTGTGGTAGGGGACATGAATAGTAAAGCTTGAACCAAGGCTGGCGTTTAAAGCTTCAGTGGCTGTTGCAAACTTTGTGAGTGTTTGATGTATGTTTCCAAATGAATAGCGTTTATTGGCGGCAGGTAGTGTTGCAATAACATCCACGCTCCAAGATTTTCCGCCGTTATCCTGATCGTTTGCATAGTATGAAATACTTCCGCCTGTGTGCTTAACTTCATAGAGTCCCGCGGATAATTCTAGCGGTACACCAACTGTTGGGACGACACCTGCATTCGTTTTAGCATCTACCGTAATAGATTTTGTAGTAAAGGGTGTCGTTGTTGTTGGGCCGACAGCGGATATTTCATTTATTAAATGAAAGGCATTATTGTTAATACTTGTCTGAGTTCCGGTAATTTTAATAAACCTGAAACTTTTTTGCGCAAGCTCAATTCGTTGAATACTACGGTAGTCGCCTTGCCGTTTGTCGGCTACAAGCTCATAAACATTTCCATCTATGGAGCCTTCAACAAAGTAGCGAAAAGACCGCTCGTCTCCATCGTAAAGCTGAAGTTCGATATAAGTAAGAGAACGGACTTGCCCCAAGTCAAGAATCACAGCTTCGTTAGCTGAGATTGACTGCGTTGAGTGGGTCCCTGCACCCTCAAATTCACCATTATTAAGGTGTGCTGTCCCATTCCCAGTTATCGTTGCTCCGTTTGTTTTTAAAGCCCAGTTAATACGGTCTATGCTTGGATCTGTAGGTAATAAACCAGTGTAATTTGGCGAAGCATAACTTGCGATCGCAAATAAAAGATTTAAAAGGAGGTAATAGGGAACTAAGTTAAAAGCTAATCTATACGAGGAGTATTTGGCACTACTCATGCTTTACCATGTGTCAGGAATTAAAATCGAAAGCTCTTATACGAATTTAATTTTTAGAGGTCAACACATTTAGAGCTTTACTTATATTTTTCGCTGTGGCAATTGTACGTGCGGAGCGATAATTCAAATAAGTAACAGTGTGTCCAGAGTAAGGAAAACCATATCCACCTTTTTAGAGGTGCTCGTTTTTGCAGTGCTTCAAGCCGCTGTATGCCTATTCCTGCTTGTTAGTGATGGATATGCTCAAGGTAAATATCACGCCGTTGAGTGCGAAGATAAGCGGGATTATCTTGCAACTTGCTCAGCGCTAGAATCAACTGCTAAATGCTCCCGCCAATTAACAGAACTATGTTGTAGTTGTCAGTCTACATGGCAAATGTCGATTGCTTACTGCTCTTTTAGCTATAATTCTTTAGCCGCTCCAACTCCCGGTACTTCTGACTCAAGGCCTCCAAAGCAATTACCGGAAGGTACAACAGTAAGTAAACAATCCTGTGACTCCGGCATAACATCTTTCTTGATTGAAGGTCACCCCAAGGAAGGATCTGGACTATCGTATGAATGGTTATTTACCTGTCATGACTCTGCCGGTAATCAGGGTATAGAGCTTCTCCCGGCTTCAAGTGTTGTTAAGACAGATGGAGGACGCAGTCTGACTGTAAGTCTACCGACTCCCGGCATCTCAACTGAGTATGTTTGTCTTGCTGAGTTCCAAATATTTAGAAATGGAGTACAGGCATCTTCATATAAGAGCAGTTTGTTAGTCACAAGTTGCGAGCTTGGATGTAGTAGTAGCGATCTGCAGCCTGCTTTACTTTCAATGGACAGTGTCGGGGCAGACCAGAAACGCATCGGGCGCACGGCAATAGGAATTCTTAAAAAAGCGGGACAGCTTTCCAAAAAGAAACAAAATACTTTTACCGAAGGAATTAATTCAAATTACATTGCCGTCTGGAACTCCACCTGGGCAATCCCGGTTGTCGCTGCTCAGTGTCAAAACGTAACGCATTGCCAGATTCAAAGTCTAAGTGAGTCGCGAAAGCTGTATGAAGATAACGTTAAAAAAGCACATTCACTTTTAAAGAAGATTCTAAAATCAAATTCAAAAATGTCTTCGCATGATGTGCAGCGCCTAAAAGCCTTAAAGATTAAAGCTGACAAAGCGCAGCAAGCAGGTCTTAAGATGGTGGCTACGTTGCCAAGTGTCACCAGCGTATGTCAGGCGCCGCTTTCGGCGAGGTTAAGCACTGAGAATGCAGGATAACCATAAGTTTCTTAAAGCTTGCGTTTCTATCCACCGGTAATTTTTAAACTAAATATAAAGCGTTCTAGTTTATATACTGAAACTAAAACAGTGTAACAAGCTGAATTTATTTAAGGAAAAATTGCCAGACACCGATAATTTCAATGAGTAAGAATATTTAAAATTTCACCCGCTCTATGACGGAAAGATTTAACCCGGGCGATAAAATCGCAGGTCGCTACAATGTGCTTCGCCTCTTGGGCAAAGGTGCAATGGGAGAAGTGTACCTTGTTGAAGACAATGAACGTAGTAACAACAAGGTTGCTTTAAAAATCCTTAGTAAGCAGCTTTCGGTTGATGAAAAGTACGTGCTCAGGTTTCAGGAAGAAGTAAATAAAACAATCACCTTCCAGCATAAAAATATCATTAAGGTTTACCATCTCGATAAAACCGCAGAGAACGAATACTTTTTTACGATGGAGTATGTAG
>CAZTYT010000222.1:0-2127 GCA_964618245.1 uncultured Legionella sp.
GAAAGTCACGCAATGCAAAGAAAAAGGTAAAGTCAGATTTATTGGCATTGAAACAGGAATGAATTCTTTAATTAGACCCTCCTTGTATGGTGCTTATCATGAAATCGTTAACTTGAGCCGATTGCATGAAGAAAAAGCAGGTTTTTCTCATATCGTGGGTCCTATATGTGAATCAGGCGATACCTTGGGCTATGATCGTCTTCTGCCAGTAACCGAAGAAGGCGATGTCATTTTGATTGCCACTGCTGGCGCTTATGGACGCTGCATGGCCTCGCATTATAATTTGCGCCCACCGGCCCAAGAAATTGTATTTGAATAACACTTCTATTTTGTTATAACCAAAAACGTAGGTCGGGTCTTGGCCCGACAAATAAATCATTCTTAAGGACTGTCGGGTCAAGGATCCGACCTATGATTCAAATTTAGAGTTAAAGCATGCTAATCGATAACAAGCAACGAAGTCTGGCCACCGATCCAACCCAATCATTTATTGTACAAGCCCCTGCAGGTTCTGGAAAAACAGAAATTCTTACTCAACGCTATTTGCGCTTATTAGGTAGAGTAACAGCACCAGAACAAATCGTTGCGCTAACCTTTACTCGGAAAGCAGCTAGCGAAATGCGCGAACGAATTATTTTGGCTTTGCAGCTGGCAGCCCAAAATCATCAAGCCTCTAGCCCGCACCAACAAATGACGCTTAATTTTGCCCATGAGGCATTACGCTGTAATGCGCTATATCAATGGGATTTGCTCAACCAGTCTGGCCGCCTTAAAATCATTACTATCGACTCGTTATGTCAAAGTATTAATCAGGCAATTCCGTTATTAGAAAAACAAATTGCCTACTCAAAAATTACTGAAAAAGCGGAGCGCCATTATTTAAATGCCGGTCGACGCTGTGTACAGTTTGCCATGGAAACAACAGAATACCAGTCAGCAATCAAAACCTTACTGCTGCATGTGGATAATCGCTTAGACAAGTTACTTGAATTGTTTACAAGCTTGCTCGCAGCCAGAGATCAATGGCTTGCTCCTCTTTTTCAAGCTAAAACCCAAGATAAAGCCAGCTTCGAACTCGCATTAGCTTATATTGAAGAACATGAACTTACACGCTTACGTAACAGCCTGCCAGGGCATGTAGCGCAAGATCTCATTTCATGCGCGCAAGAACTGGCCACCATAGAAAATAATCCGGACTCACCCCGCTTTCTTCTAAAAGATTGGTTTTCTTTTCACATGATCAATAAAGAGGTTGCCAAAGCATTAAGTAAACTTTTGCTGACGGGCGATGATAATTTCCGCAAAAGCTTTGATCATCACGTGGGTTTATTATCCAGTTCCTGCTCATCCCAAGAATATAAAAGGCTCAAAGAAGCAAGTAAAGTGCTGTTAGCTGAACTGAATGAATACCCGGAGTTTCTTGACGCTTTGCTCCAAGTAAAAAATTTGCCTGATCCGGAGTATGACTTGGCACAATGGGGAGTATTACAAGCATTGTTTTTATTATTGCCCTTACTAGTAAGCCATCTCCATGTCCTATTTGCAGAAGCCAATGAAGTTGATTTTACCACCATTGCTCAACAAGCTCTTGACGCACTAGGTGAACCAGAAACACCCACAGATTTGGCCTTATACCTAGATAACACCATTCACCATTTATTAGTGGACGAGTTTCAGGATACTTCCATTAGTCAATTTGAATTATTGAGCAGGCTGATTGATGGTTGGCAGAGAGATGATGGCAGAACTTTATTTATTGTCGGCGATCCAATGCAATCGATTTATCGTTTTCGCCAAGCAGAAGTAGGATTGTTTTTTCGCGCTCAAGAACAAGGAATAGGCCCTGTCAAATTAAATGTCTTGGAATTACAATGTAATTTTCGCTCACAAAAACCTATTGTCGATTGGGTAAATAACCAGTTCGCTCAAATATTCCCTTCGACTAATGATATTGAATGTGGCGCTGTCTCTTTTCATGCAAGCGTGAATGTCATTGATAAAGATGAGCACAGCGAAATTCAGGCTATTCAATTTCAAGACCGTGAGCAAGAAGCACAAGGTTTGATTCGGTTGATTCAAACAGAACTTGAACTTCATCCACAACAAAGCATGGCCATTCTGGTTCGT
>CAZTYT010000222.1:2137-3834 GCA_964618245.1 uncultured Legionella sp.
CTTGCATCAAATTCCCTATCAAGGAACAGATATTACCTTATTGGCTAACTTAAGTCATTTACGTGATATATGGGCATTGACTCAAGCTTTATTATCACCTGGAAATCGACTTTCCTGGCTCTGCTTATTACGAAGCCCATATTGTGGTTTAACTTTAGCTGATATCCATGCGATAGCCTCTTTTAATAAAAAGAAGTCCATTTATTCAGCCTTATTGCAATTAAATAAAATAACGGAATTAAGTAAGGAAGGATTTCTTCGCGCTAATTTTTTTATTCGAGTCATGCATAAAGCCTTAACCCAGCGCTACACAGGAAAACTTTCTGCCTGGATTCTTAAAACATTAAAGGCATTGCACGCAGAACAGGTGCTAAACCAAAATCAATTCAATGACTTAGAACAATTTTGGACGTTGCTTGATAGTTACGAGCAAGATGGCCGATTGGCAGATACGAACGAATTTTTGCAAGAATTAAACAAGCTTTACGCCCAACAAACTATCTCATCCCCCTTGCAAATCATGACTATCCATAAGTCTAAAGGTCTGGAGTTTGACACTGTTTTCCTGCCTGGTCTAGGAACTCAACCAAATCGCGGCAACAACCCTTTGCTACGTTGGCTTAAGCTACCCACTGAAAAAAATGGTAGTTTGTTATTGATGTCTCCTCTGAAAGGAGCACACCAGGAATTTTGCCCGGTTTATGATTATTTAAGCCAGATAGATGAAGTGAAAGGACATTATGAAATGCAACGTCTTCTTTATGTTGCAGTTACCCGAGCAAAAGCTCGGCTTTACTTGATGGATCATGGGGATAAAATTACTAAAAACTCTTTCCGCAGTTTACTGAAAAATCAGGAATTTTCTGAGTATGAAGCAGCAATTTTTGCTGAGGATGATAAAATCGCTTTACCTCAACTATTTAAACTTCCATTACATCATTATGAAAATCAATTGGCTGATCCAAATGATAATTTTCTCAATCCGCCAGTCTTTTCTTTATCAACTAATCTGCCTCGGCTAATTGGTGTAGTTACCCATCGCTTATTACAATGGATATGCGATAACCACCCCACCAACCAGGATGACATTCCCTGGAGTATGGTAACCTATGAATTCAAAAAATTGGGCTTTGATTCAAAAGTACAAAATGAAGCGCTTAAAACGCTACAAGAACAAATAAAAAAACTATATCAGGATCCCATTGGATTATGGATTATCGCCCCTCATAACAATGAACGAAATGAATATGAATTATTAGTGGAGCACCATGGCCAACCTGCTACTCGAATTATTGATCGCACCTTCGAGGATAATAATAAACGTTGGATTATTGATTTTAAAACCGGCAAGGAAGATGAAAGCTCACTTGAAAAGCACCGTTGTCAATTAAATGAATATGGGTTTTATTTATTAAACCAGACACCCCTTCCTATCCATTGTGGTGTTTACTATTTAGCAAGCAACCATTGGAGTACCTGGAAATACACATCACTAATACAAGAAAATATCGATTCATAGGTTGGATCCTGGCCAATAAAAATAGGCGACATTATCTACAAACTCTATGCAATCATATTCCTCTGGGATATGATTGCTCCTTTTTCAATAAAGGTTAATCATGACTATTGAAAACACAGTAAACCATTAGAGGCTAATGACATTAAATAAACTTGCTTTGAATCAAATACTTCAAGTG
>CAZTYT010000223.1:0-676 GCA_964618245.1 uncultured Legionella sp.
TCAAGAAGGATAAATCTTGGTAATTACATCTTTGTATCCATCTCCATTTATATCTCTGATTGTATCTCCCATATAAACAAATGTCCATTCTGGTTCTTCAATGATTGTTTTAATCTGATTATCAACTAATTCATAAATGCCAATTTTAGCATCGTAAGGAGATTGTGCAGAGTCTAATAAAAATCGGATAAATAAGTATTTCTTTTCATTTTTAAAAATTACAATTTTGGTTGAATCATTTATCATTTCAAAAAAATCTTTCTCGTAATTTTGCAATGCTATTTGTTTCAAATTTTTAAAAGCACTTAAAATTCTCATGCTGTCTAATGTTATACGAGCTTGGCGAATGTTTCTTAATTCAGCTTTTGTAAGTTCTTTTTCTTTTAATAGAGTAGTATCATTTATTATTGTCTTTTTTATAGCATCATGTTGTTTTGTGTTATTTGAATCATTACAAGAAGTAATAAATATTACAAATAAAAATACCAGCATATTAGCAAATTGGCACATCGGCAAATTATTTACTTATCTTTTATTAAAAACCGTATGCCTAATACCGCAAACATTACATAAATCGCTGTTCCCAATTGCGTTTCCAGGGTTTGTTCTACGATAAAGGACACAATCATTAGGACGTGAAAGCCGCCGACTATTAAAGATTTCCAGGCTTCTTGAT
>CAZTYT010000223.1:686-3830 GCA_964618245.1 uncultured Legionella sp.
AAAAAATGGCA
This sequence comes from uncultured Legionella sp., assembly GCA_964618245.1. Classification (GTDB taxonomy): domain Bacteria; phylum Pseudomonadota; class Gammaproteobacteria; order Legionellales; family Legionellaceae; genus Legionella. The sequence continues at coordinate 698 of CAZTYT010000223.1, forward strand.
GCAATGTTGCGCCTATAAATAACGCTAAACCTATGATACCGGTTGCTGCGTAAAATAATACATATTCGCTCTGCGGCATATAAATTGCTTGCAGCAGTTCAGGATATTTTTGTTCTAAATACGCTTTTGTTTCGTCTTTTATATCACCAAAACCGACGCCTAATAAAGGATGTTCATTGCCTAAAGCAATGCCTGCTTCAATCGTAGCCAGCCGATAGGAATCTGATAAATCTGCTAAACGTTCCCCGCGTGCAAACTGCTCCAGACTCCAACGCATGTAATTATATTTATTCCACAAGGTGGGTACATACCGAATTGCTATGACACCTCCAACAAACAGAATCACTGCCAGCGCGATGCCTGCAAGGTATTTTTTCTTTTTTATAATGAAATAAATAATCAGGTAAATAAATACTGCGTACAAAGACACCAATCCACTGCGCACTGCCAGAATGTGAATATACATTAACAAAAATGCGCTAGCCCCTAAGAATAATCCCTTTTCCAGTGGGTACTTTATATAATATTTTTCTAAAAAAAGATGAAAGCCTATTACAATCGCATATACTACGATCAGACTAAATCGAATGTGCATCACGGGGGTGTAAAGCACTTGCCCTTGTTTGTAAGCTGCTGTAACTGCTTCATAATCCAATAAGTATAATGCGAAAGAATAGCCGCAAATCACCACGGTCAACCAAAAGAAAACAGAAAGTAGCGGGTAATATACGTTTTGATTGAAGCGTGGTATAGCAAGCACTGCAAAAGGCATGAGTAAAAAGGGCAGCTTCATCAAAAGTCGATTCATCAACCATGCGGTATTGTCCGACCATATTCCACTTACTAACACTATTATAAAAATAAACGAGAGTCCTACTAAAGCCTTATTGCGTAAAAATGCTTGGAAGTTCGTTTTTATATGTTTGTTAAAGACCGCATTTGCACTCAATACGATCATCCCAATACTCATCCAGGCATCCGCAGAAATAAGCATGGCGACCAATATCATCAGTATGCCGAATACGCCGATTGATTGATGATTAAACCAATTCTTTAGGTTCAAAAGTTTAAGGTTTAAAGTTTAAGGTTCAAGCGTTAGGGGTTTCCCTATTATTTCTTCACTCGATCCCTAAATCACTGCTTATTCAATCATTTCCACTCCCAGTCACTTGTTCACCCAATCGCTCGGTCTCCAGTTCACTCCATCATCTTTCCATACGCTACAAAATAATGATTTTGCAGAGAGGTTTTATTATATCGCATAGGGGCTTTTGTTTCCCAATCTATAACACTTCCGCCAGCTTCTTCCAGAATTAATTGCGCCGGACAGGTGTCCCACTCATTTGTATAGCCCATCCGAGGATAAAGATGCGCTTCTCCTTTGGCAAGCAGGAGAAATTTGATCGCACTTCCTTTTGATAATAAATTGGGTTGATTGAGTTGTCGGATAAATGCGCTTGTTTCTTCATTTAAATGCGATCTTGAACATAATACGTTGAGTCCTGCGTCTTTCATTTTAAAACTTGCAGCATGAACTTGCACTTGTTCGCCTTTGCGTTCCAAAAAAGCGCCTTCCCCTTCCACTGCCCAGTACAATTCGTCGGTCACCGGCACATACACTACCCCGATCACCGGTTTATCTTTGGCTATCAAAGCAATATTGACGGTAAATTCACCATTGTGTTTTAAAAATTCTTTTGTGCCGTCGAGTGGATCAACTAACCAGTAATGCTCATATTGACTGCGTTCGGCAAAAGGTATTTCCTTCATCTCTTCTGAGATAATGGGAAGCTTCGTCTCTAATTTTACTAAACCACTCCTAATAATATCGTTGGCTGCTTTATCGGCAAGAGTGAGCGGAGAGTCGTCTGATTTAAGTTCTACTGGCATTTCGTGCACATTTGCATACACACTTAGGATTGCTGCTCCGGCACGACGGGCAATCTGGGCAACTTCGCCCGCTAATTTGATTTTATCCATTGGTTAAGTAGGCGTTTTTATATCAGTGCTACAAAAGTAATCTGGTAAAAGCGAAGTTCAAAGGTTTATTTTGTAAAGTTCGTGTCGATTCTTTTGATTCCTAAAGCCTTTTGCAGCGATCAATTTGGGTAATTATTAAAACAGGAAGTAAAAGCTATTAAATGCGCCGCAAAGCATAGTATTGGCGCCCAGTATGTCAAGAATCAGTAAGGCAGGATCAGAAAAGGATTCGGGTCGTTTGATATTTAATCCTGGAAAATCTTACTTGCCTGTTAATCAAAACTTTGTTGGGGAGAGGCTTTGTATATTCCATACGCCTATTTTTTGAAGCAGTCAAACCCTTTTATAGTTCATAGCGGAGCACTGGTTTAAAAATTATAAAATAGAGTGATAGAGGTAGCTTGTAACACGTTTTTTTTCACCACTCAGCACACGGAGACACAAAGTGGTTTTAGCCATTTACTATGCTATTCAAGATGAGAACACGAAGTGGTTTTCTGCTGGCAGAAAAATTTAAAAAAAGGTCTCAGATTTGGTATAAGCTTGTGCACGCTGCGGTTTTAATATGACTGCTTATTTAAATAGATTGGCAGTTTTGAGGTGCATTATGCTATATTTGGAAAGTACTTTTAGCTATTTGAAGGTATTTATTATGTATTTTATATTTGCTCTTATTAGTTTTAAAAACGCTCTTATTAATTTTAAAAGCGCTCTTGCTTCCATTTACTTCCCTCTTATTATTTTTAAAAGTGCTCTTACAAATTTTAAAAACGCTCTTGCTTCCATTTACTTCCCTCTTATTATTTTTAAAAGTGCTCTTATAGATTTCAAAAGTGCTCTTGCTTCTACTTACCTTCCTCTTATCAATTTCAAGAGCGCTCTTGCTGATTTCAAAAGCGCTCTTGCTTCCACTTATTTCCCTTTAGTCATTTCTAAAAATGCTCTTATTCGTTTTAAAATTACGCTGGGTATTCTGAAATACCCGCTGGTGGATTTGAAAATCCCTCTTGCGCTTATTTACATCCCTGCTATACTTTGCAAAAACGCTCTTGTGTTTTTCATTTTCGCTGTGCGGCATTTGCAATAGAGGTCACTATTTGTAAAAAAAGAACAGCCAATAATTATTATCATAGCTGCTTTAGCAATTCTTTCT
>CAZTYT010000224.1:0-3823 GCA_964618245.1 uncultured Legionella sp.
GATTGCGTTGTAAAGGGCGGCACTCATTTTATGATCTTCAGCAAGGCAAAAGATGCGAATAAGTTTTTGTATTTTATCCTCAAATCATAAATGTAATATTCGATTACCCTAATATTTTATACATTGCAATTATCTTTTAATCATTTAAATCTATTAATTATGAGAATGAGTTTGTTCCTATTGTTCTTTTTCACGGCAATTAAGGTTTCTGCAACAGATTATTATGTGAGCGGTAGTGCAAATGCAAGCGATTCTTACACAGCTACACAAGCCCAGAATCAGTCAACACCTTGGAAAACGATCTCAAGGGTAAATGCCGCAACTTTTGGTGTTAACGATAGGATTCTTTTTTGAAAACGGATACACCTATTATGGAACAATTAATGTTTCTCGTAGTAATCTTACATTTACCTCGTATGGTGCTAGTCCTAATAAAGCGATAATTTCAGGCTTAACAACAATAAATCGTGCTAGCTGGGTTTCTATGGGGAGCGGAAAATGGAAAACAAGTGTCCCCTCTTCTATAGATAAGCTCAACGTTGTTACTTACTGGCAATCGGGCGAATCTTGGAGAAAACCTGTTGAAGTTGGAAGATTTCCAGATCCGCAAGATGCAAACAGTGGTTATTTAACTTTTGAAACTTTTGTAGAAAATAATAGTATTACTGATAGTCAATCACCTTTCACAAATGCATGGAATGGCGCAGAAGTTTGTATTAGAAAAAGAGACTATACCTTGGAAAGACATTTTTCAGCCAATATAAATAGCAATACGATAGGATATACGAGAGCTTTGAATATTAATTTCTATAACCCTATGTATTTTGGTGAGAAGTCAAATTATGGTTACTTTCTACAAAATCATACTCTGGCATTGAATCGTTTTAGTGAATGGACATATACCTTAAATGGGTCAAATGGCGATTTAACTATGTTTTTCGGGGTTGAAAATCCAGTGAATTATAAAGAACGATTTTCTATTAGCACTCTGGATGTATTATTAAATATAGGTACTAATAATAATATAATTGTGACTAACTTAAAGTTTGAAGGGGCAAATAAATCGGCAATTTATCTTTTAGATAAGTCAGGTGCTAATTACATACGCCATTCAAATATAACTATTTCTGATTGCGAATTTATTAATATTGGTGCCAGGGCAATACAGTTAATAAATGTTGATAACATACTTATTGAGAATTGCAACTTTAATTGGTGCCTTTCAAATGGGATACAAGCATCTTATGCAGCTCCACAGTATGGTAATTCAAACTGTACCATAAGGAGCTGTGTATTTGATAATATTGCTCCTTATGTTGGGATGGGTAGTTATATGGATAATGCCGATTTCTGTGCTATAGAAGCGACTGCAAATTCCGAACTAATCATTGAGAAAAATGAAATCAAAAACGTGGCTAAGGCAGGAATATTATGGCAAGGTAATGATGTAATTATAAGGAAAAATGTAATAAAAGATGCTGTGAAGTCTTTTACTGATTATGGAGCTATATATACATTTATAGACAATTCAACTAATACAGGAATGATGAAGGTTTATGCGTCACCAACTGCTCCATTGGTTGTTTATGGGAATAGAGAGATTAGCAATAATATAATAAGCGATTGTTACGGACAACCTGCAGGAACGCCCAATTCCATTGGACAGCCAAACACAGAATTAAATGCAAACGGAATTTATCTTGATGGCGAAACTATGGGTGTTAATGTATCCAATAATACTGTTTTTAATATTAGTAGAAATGCTATTTCTGCTAACAATCCTGTTGGGATAAATTTGAGTGACAATATTTTGTACAATTTCCGTCGAAATGCCATTCACTTTTCCAAGTTATATGCAAATAACGCTGTGCCACAGTTAAGTATAAATATTACTGGTAATTTATGTTTTTCAACTGAGTCAGAGAATCATAACATTTCATATTTAAATGATGCTTTGAATTTATTGGGGGGAAACATTACTACTGCTTTATCAACAGTTGGAACAATTAACAATAATTTCTATGGCTTTATTAATCCTACACCTTTTGTTTTTGATCTTTATAATTATAACGCATCAACGCAACTCCGTACAATACTTCCATCTCCTGAAATGAATTTTGATGTTTGGAAAACGTTAAGTGGGAAGGATGCAACGTCACAATTGATTAACATTAATCATTATTTTCCACAAACAATTGGAGGCGATATTGGGAATAATAAATTCCCTAATGGTGAATTTATTAATTCTACTAGTATAAATCCAATTATTGTTCAAAGCACATCTGGTACAATAAATGGGGTAACTGTCACATCAACAATCTCTAAGAATTGGGCAAATATTGCAATGTCTGGATCAGGTGCACTTGGAATAAATATTGTTAATACTCCCAGCGCAATTGCTAATAGATACCCTTTCCTTTTTAGCGGTATTGGCCAAATTGAAAGCTCAAAAAGTTATTCTTTGAGATTCATAACAAGGGGAACTTCCCCTAACGGTATTTTAAAAGCTTACCTGAAATTAACCAATTCTCCTTTTACCCAAGTAACACCAAAGTATAAGAAGTCATTTGGCACAGAAGATTTACTGCACGAATTTATTTTTACGAACCCATCCTTGCCATCAAGCCCGCTAAATGCTAGTTTTGTCATTGAACTCGAGAATAATACAGGTAGTACGTATATTGATAAAATTGAATTCTTTGAAACAAATTCAGTTCAATATGATTATAACAATAATGTACTTTTTTATTACAATTCCACTGATAATGTCCAGAATATTACAGTTGACGAGTTCAATAACCCAATTGGTTGTTACCATACCTATTCTTCATCATATCCAATTAATCCACAAATTGATTTTACGCCACCATCCATCACTTTGCAACCATATACAAGTACTCTTTTATTTAATGGACTTTTTTGTGGGGATATTGAGAAATCATTTAAAAAAATAAGTGATGGTGAAGAATATAAAGAAAAAATTAAATTTTATCCGAATCCTGCCACTAATACTATAACAATTAGTGGATTAGATTTAGGGCAAAAGTGGGATAATCTTGAAATAATTGCTGTTACAGGAGAGTCTATATCAACAATGAATAGGATTTTTAAACAAAACAAAATTGTATTGGACATTTCGAAACTTTCAAATGGCCTATATTTTGTAAAATTAAAAGATAAAAATATGCACTACTATACTATAAAATTTATTAAAAATTAGTAGTTTAATTTTAAAGTTAGTCAGTGTGAGGGTCTGTATTGTAAGTAAAATGCACAGCCTAAGAATCGCTTAAACGATTACCTCTCTCCATCAGGTATCCGAAACAAAAGGGGCTGTCTCAAAAGTCTGAGGTAGCCCCTTCTTTTTTAAGAATTGCCTAATTTCTTTAAATTATATTGACTTTCTTAGACAAATTTTAAGTAAGCTTGTAAGTTAAAATTATATCGATCTTACCAATAGCTTATTAATTATTAAAATTCGTCATCATCAAAACCATCTATTGTTTAAGCGGTCTGGGTGCTGATGAAAAGCCTTTGCAAGGATCAACGTACCCGGTTATCCGCTGCGGCATCTTCATTGGCTTACTCTTGTGAAACGGGAAACTATTACTGAATATGCCAAAGTATTGCGGCCCAGATACATGCCGCCAATCCCATTTTTATAAGGCTTTCTTTTGGCGGCATTATATGCCTTGAAATTGTCAGCTGGTGAACGTGGATAAGATCATATTAGTCCAGCATACGCACATATAACCAATTGCCGTTATAGATGAAGGCGGCCGGTAAACTCAGGCTGCATAAAATTGTACCGCTTAACCCTCAC
>CAZTYT010000225.1:0-3804 GCA_964618245.1 uncultured Legionella sp.
GGCTTTGTCAACAAATACTTAGGGCCAATTGGAAGGTCGATGCCGCGGGGATTCGAAAGGATTTAGATAAAAAGAGATAATTAAATTTTTTGAGGAGTTTTCAGGGGCAATGCCATGAAGAGTCGAAGGACTTCAGATATAAAAGATGGTTATATTTTGTGAGGAGTTTTCAGGCATCGACCGCGAGGCCCATTAACTGAGCTATGTTCAGAGATAAAATCTTTTCTATTAAGCGGAGGTGAACGCTTAAAAATAGTCGCTCATTTGTAGTTTGGAGTGGATCCCGAGGTCGATGCTGCGCGGTTTTGCGTGATTTCAGATGGAAGAGATGGTCAAATTTTTGACCTTCTCCTAACGTTAATCTTCAATGTTTTTTAGCAACTAGCCAGGGAACAAGAACAAATAGTACTAAGCCGCCAATTAAAAAGGCTTCAAAAAAGATAACATTATCAATCGGTATTTGTGATGGTGGAGCAAATCCCACAAGCATTGCACTGACACAGCATAAAATTCCTAATCCAGAAAGTAACCAAATTACTTTTGCACCACCAGGTATAGTGAAACCACCGGAGCGTTGAGGTTGAATGCGTCTTAGTTTGATAGCTGCTGCAAACATAATGATATAAACTAATAAGGCCATTTGAGCACTTAAATCACTTAATACCCAGTAAGCAGCATTAATTGAGTCCAACAGGATAAATACTGTGCTCAAAATAGTAACAATAATGGCTTGGGTAAATAGAATTGTTGTGGGAGCACCATGCTTATTTGTACGTGTAAATCTTACTGGTAAAGAACCATCGCGAGCCGAAACTAATAACCCTTTAGTCGGCCCAATAATCCAGGCAGAAACACAGCTTAAGCCACCCAGGATAATTAAGACTGCAATAAGCGGGGTCATCCACGGCATGTGATAGGATTGGAAAAAAGCAGCATAGGCATCAATTAAGCCGGATACAACACTTAAATTATTATTGGGTACAACAACAACAATTGCCAAAGAGCCTAATGATAACGTAGAAATAATAATTAAAGTAGAATAAAGCAAAGCCTTGGGGTAGTCACGTTGAGGGTTTTTTACTTCTTCAGCATGAACAGCCGACATTTCAACACCAATAAGTCCGAATAAAACTGCCGCAAATAAAGAGAGATTACCTACCGATTCGAAACTTGGAAACCAATTTTGTTCATACCCAACAGCTGTAGGTTTCCCTTGAATTATCCATATAGCTGCTAGGATAATAATTAGGAGCATGGGCAAAATAGTGCCAATGGTTGCTCCTATAGTGCTAACGATACTGGATACCTTCATTCCAAAACAATTTAATAAAGTAAAAAGCCAATATAATCCTACAACTGTCCCTAATAAATAGAATTTATTGTTAGCCAATTCAGGGGATATTAAATAAGACAGGGTGGCAGCAATAAAGGCAAGAATAGTTGGATACCAAACCACATTATAAATCCACTGCAGCCAAATGGTAATAAAAGCCGCTCTTTTCCCAAAAGCCTCTCTAACCCAAATGTAGATTCCACCTGTATTAGGATATGCAGTAGCGAGTTCTGCAGCAATTAATGCAACTGGAATAAAAAAAGTAAGGGCTGCAATAATATAGTAGAATACTAAGGATAAACCTAATTTTGCGCTAATTGGTAGAGTACGTAGACTGTCAACAGCGATTACGTTGATCATTACCAAAGAAAAAACGCTTAAAACCTTTTTAGGTTGATTCATGACGATCCTTAATATTTAGTAATAAGTTGTATCCAATAAAATCATGGCAATAAAGCTAATTTAGTTAAGGATTAAGAAAAGCAAAAAACGCCACGCATAAGCCAACAACCAGCCGAAAAGTATATCACTGAGGGATAAAAGAAGACAATAAGTCTGCTTTGAATTTTCAAGGTATAAGCGTCGATTTTACAAAGCACTTGGATTAAGAAAAGAATTTCCCGGGACACATGATTATCCCGGGAAAATGCGAATTTTATACTAGATTTCGTAAAACATACTGCAAGATACCGCCATTTTTGTAATATTCCAATTCATCGGCTGTATCGATACGGCAAAGTGCTTTAATGTGCTCCGCTTTACCATCAGTACGTTCTATGGTCACCGAAATCATTGCACCAGGTTTCAATGATTCATTGACATCGATGCTAATGCGCTCATCACCTTTTAGTTCTAAAGTCTTACGGGTGATACCATCGACAAATTGCAAAGGTAATACCCCCATACCAATGAGATTCGAACGATGAATTCGTTCAAAACTTTCAGTAAGAACAGCCTTAACACCAAGCAAGTTAGTTCCTTTGGCAGCCCAGTCTCTTGAAGAGCCAGTACCATATTCTTTACCAGCAATAACTACTAATTCCTGATGATTTTTTTGATAAAGCATGGAAGCATCATAAATTGGCATTACTTCACCAGTAGGAACATAACGGGTAATTCCACCTTCTTGTCCTGGAGTCATTTCATTACGAATGCGAATGTTGGCAAAAGTACCACGCATCATCACTTCATGGTTACCACGACGAGAGCCATACGAGTTAAAGTCTTTTTCACTGACACCTTTGGATTTTAAATACAAACCAGCAGGGGAATTAGCCTTAATTGATCCTGCTGGTGAAATATGGTCAGTGGTAATAGAGTCACCAAACAAGGCCAGGATATAAGCTTCTTTGATAGGCTTAATAGCGTCTGGCTTGGCTTTTAAATTATCAAAGAAAGGTGGGTGTTGAATGTAAGTAGAGTCAGAATTCCATTCATAAGTTTTGCCTGTACTGGTTTTAATAGCTTGCCATTGAGCGTCACCTTGGAAAACTTCGGCATATTCCTTGCGGAACATGCTGCCAGTGACTTTAGCAACTTCAGCTGCGATTTCAGCATTAGTAGGCCAAATGTCCTTCAGGTATACATCATTACCTTTCGCATCACGACCGATTGGATCTTTGCTTAAATCAATAGTAGTTGTACCACATAATGCATAGGCAACTACTAATGGAGGAGAAGCTAACCAGTTTGCTCTTACTTGCGGATGAACCCGACCTTCAAAATTGCGGTTTCCTGACAAAACAGCAGAAACGACTAAATCATTGTCGCTTATCGTATGAGAAATTGCATCAGGTAATGGGCCAGAGTTACCAATGCAGGTGGTGCAGCCATAACCAACCAGGTTAAATCCTAATTGATCTAGGTAGGATTGTAATCCAGCTTGTTTTAAATAATCAGTTACCACCTTGGAACCAGGTGCCAGGGAAGATTTTACCCAAGGTTGGCGTTGCAATCCTTTTTCAATTGCTTTTTTGGCCACTAAGCCTGCTGCCATGAGTACACTAGGATTGGACGTATTTGTACAGCTGGTAATAGCAGCAATAACAACATGGCCGTGCTTCATACTGTAATCATGTCCTTTGACCGGAAAATCAGTGTTTTTTTCTGCTTCTTTGCCAGCCTCTTTGAGGAATGTAGCGAATTCTGTAGGAAGAGTACTCAGTGTTACTTTGTCCTGTGGGCGTTTTGGGCCTGCCAGTGAAGGGACGATAGTACCAAGATCTAATTCCAATACATCAGTAAACACAGGATCTTCACTGTCTTTGTCATACCACATGCCTTGTGCTTTAGCATAAGCTTCAACTAATGCTGTAGTATGCTTGTCACGTCCAGTTAATTCTAAATAACGAATAGTTTCTTTATCCACTGGGAAGAAGCCGCAAGTAGCGCCATATTCAGGAGCCATGTTAGAAATAGTTGCGCGATCTGCGAGTGGCAAGTCACTTAAGCCTGGGCCATAAAATTCAACG
>CAZTYT010000226.1:0-3803 GCA_964618245.1 uncultured Legionella sp.
AGTACTTGCTGGAAGTAGTTTAACTTTTACCGCTACGCCCAATAATGGCTATCAAATTGATCAATGGTTAGTAGACGATGGAATTGCTCAGAAAGGCGGAACAACATTTACTTTATCCCATATCATGGCAAATCATACTGTTGAAGTTACCTTTACTCCATCAGGAGCAATTTATGCCGGCCTGTTAAATGGTTCTGTCTATTTTTCTGCTAATAATGGTTTAACCTGGTCATCGACAGGAGCGCCATCACCAGGTTATGCGGTAAATAGCGTTTTTGCACTGCCCAGCACTTTATATGTCGGTAGCGCGGATGGTAAAATATATTACTCAACTGACAATGGGGCGCACTGGATAGCGACTACGTCAGTATCTGGTAGTGGAGTGAATAGCGTTTTTGTTATTCCACCAACGATTTACGCAGGAACTCAGGATGGAAATGTTTATTATTCTAATGACGGTATAACCTGGACTGCTACTGCAGCACCTGGTTCTGGTGCTGCAGTGAATGGGCTGTTTATTACAGCTTCAAATGCTATTTATGCTGGAAGTGGGGATGGTAATGTCTATTACTCCACTAATAATGGCGCCAGTTGGACTACCATTACAGGTCCTGAAGCAAGCACTTCAGTGCCTATTCAAAATATTTTTGCTACAAATAATCAACTTTACGTCAATACTCGACACGTCACGGCCAATGGTACATTGCCTCCAGGAACGATTGATTTTGAGTACGCCTACTTTAGTGATAGCTTAACGAATCCGAATCCCACATGGACTTTATTTTCTCAAATCACGTATACCATGTTTGTAAATTCAGATGCGAGCATCATACATGCGGGCACACAGGATGGATATGTATTCTCATTAACCACTGGCGATGAGTTAGGGTTTATTACCTATAGTCCAATTACCAGCTTATTTTTTCTAGAGTAGTATAGGGAGATCATTCATGTTGAAACTTAAAAAAATAATATTGTTGTCCTTTAGTCTAATGACAATGATTGCCCATGCGAATCGAATCGATAATCTGGTCAACTTACCAAGCCCCCATTTAAATTTATTGAATCAGGCGGAGTTAATTAAGCCAGCAGAACCAATGAAGCCTATTTCATTTACTGTGTGGCTAAAACTCCGGAACAAGAAGGAGTTAGATCAACTTGTTCAAGAGATTTATGATTCAAATAGCCCTCAATATCACCAGTTTTTAACCCCTGAGCTCTATGAACAAAAATTTGCCCCTAGTCAGAAAGCTGAAAATGCAATACAACAATTTTTTATCTCACACGGCATGCAAGCCAAGGTTAATCAACATAGTGTGCGCGTTAGAGGTACTGTGGAGCAAATTAAACAAGCTATGCATACACAAATAAACTATTACCGATATAAAAATGAAACGATCTATGCAAATACAAGCATGCCCAAACTGCCTTCTCTACTTGCTCGATATATTTCTGACATTACAGGGCTTAATACTATTCCTGTTTTTCACTCAAATATTGAAAGTGCAAAAAAAGACCAATTCATAGCGCAGGATTTAGGCTTTGTATGGAATACTTTTATGCCCTTTGCTATTCCAACCACCACCTCATTACAAGGGTTTACCGGAGCAAATTTACAAAAGACATATAATCTGAGCAATATTCCTCTTATTAATGGTGTGCAACTTAATGGGGCAGGTCAAACCTTGGTTATTGTTGATAAATGCGGCACTAACGGTCCTGCTCAGATTTTAAGTGATGCTAATCAATATTTTAATGCAAACAAAATAAAACCATTTATCACCAGGGGGCCATTTAAGAATTTTTCTATTATTAATCCAGATGGTACTCCTTTCAAAAATTGCCCGGGTGCTTCTGACTTTAGTAGAGAAATTACGCTAGACATTGAGTCCTCGCATACTATCGCTCCTGGTGATAATACAGTTTTAGTTTTGGGAACTGATCAGCGAAGCGTGCTTATGGATGTTATTAATACTTTAATTCATTCTAATTACACCATTGCCGGTTTTCCTAACGCCTATGTCATTTCTAATAGCTGGAGTAGTCCTGAGACCAGCCAAGATCCTACGTTAGAAGCCACTCTGGAGTTAGCAGCGGCGGCGGGTATTAGTGTAAACTTTTCCTCAGGCGACTGCGGAGATAATACTTATACCACCGCGGCCAAATGCAATGGTACTGGACCAGCTCCTAAAGTAGATTATCCCTCAAGCTCAGCTTATGTAACTGCAGTAGGCGCTACGGCCTTATTTGTGAATAACAATTATCGTTACGCCTTTGAAACAGTTTGGGGAACAGTTAGAGCCTCAGCCTATGACGGCGGTACCAGTGGTGGTATCAGTCAGTTTTATGGACCGGTCATCTGGCAAAGCGCTATTAGCAGTTTCACTGCGGGGGGTTATGGGGCCATAAATACTTATGGTAGTCGTCGCGCTTTACCTGATATTTCAATGTTAGGCGATCCAGGAACAGGGTTGCTTATCATTGCTAATGGCTCACAAGTTAAAGATGGAGGAACTAGTTTGGCTTGTCCTTTATTTTCAGCAACATTGGTATTAGTTAACCAGGCTCGCCAGCTTTTAAATAAGGGAACACCGATTGGACACGCAGCTCCCTATTTGTATCAAAAAAATGATGTTTTATTATCACAACGAGCTATTAATCTTATTATTCCCCCAGCGTTGATTATTAGTGGAGCCACACCTCCACCCTCAACAACCATCCAAGGAACACCTGCTCCTGCCTCTTCATTTACAATTAATGCAGTTACTTTTGGTTGGGATTCATCGCTTACTATCGAACCAGAAGATCAATTTTGGAATGATGCTGTTGGTATTGGTTCTCCTAATATTCCAAACTTTGTGCTTGTAATGGCTAATATGTAGGAAGATATAATATTCAGATGCTCAAGGATAAGCACATGGCTGTTAATGAAACCATTTTAAGCAAAAAAGAACAGCAATGGATAGTAGAGCGACGAGTTACCCGATTAACGGATAATAAAGAAGTACAAATTTATCCTATGGGCGCTGAAAGGTATTTATCGACTGTGTTAACTACCTATCTTAAAGATCAATACAATATCCGCGACGACATTGAAAATAAAGATGTTTTAGTTATTCCAGGCTATGGCAATAGCTGGTTATTATTCGCACTATCAGGAGCAAAGTCAGTTACCGTTTATGATAAAGATCCGGTGACTATCGCCTGGATCAAAGCGTTTAAGAAATACTACCATTATTGTGACAACTCCTATCCATCAGTAGGCGAGTTATTAACTGCCCTGACTTGCTGGTATCCCCCGTTAATTAATCTGCCTCATAATAAATTTTCCAATGTTTTATTTTGGCTACTTCAACCTAACCTGTTAAGACGAACCTATATTCATTATATGGTGTCATTAGTTCGTGATGCAGTACGATCGAATATTTCCAGCGGTTTTGAGCTGGAAAAAAATGTATCGTTTCATGCAGGCACTCTTGATAGTATATTTAGACGCAAAGACAAAGAAGTTTTTGATACCGCTTTTGTACCTTATTTGTTAGGGGTAAAAAATGGGATCGAAAAAGTAGAAGATATAGTCAGTTTTATTCAACAATTGCTTCAGGTGGTTCCCAGAGGACATATTTTAGTAACTCCTTCACAAAATAACATGGAGTTTTACCTATTTGGTACACGCTATTTTGTTACTACATCTTATCAGTCTCTTACAACCATCCCTGATTTAAGATCCTATGTCATTGCTGAAGATAAAAACTGGTTTCGTAAACAGGTTAGGTTGAAGTAGCCAAAATAAAACATTGGAA
>CAZTYT010000227.1:0-3783 GCA_964618245.1 uncultured Legionella sp.
AAAAGTTACTTTCCTCATGATCGTGGCAACATATAGGTAATGGCAGCTTTCAAATCTTCTTCGCTGCATTTAAGACAAGTTCCTTTTGTAGGCATCGCATTTAAACCCTTTATTGAGGAAGCCACCAAATCATCTATTGTTCTACCAGATAAGCGCGGTTTCCAATCCTGCTCGTTTCTAAATTTAGGCGCTCCAGCCAAACCATCTTTATGACAAACAATACAATATTGATTGTATGTTTCCTGCCCTGGCTCTGTTCTCGGAGCACTCGTCATTGCCAGACTTTCTTTAACAGGAGACTCTTGTACCGATACTTGACCCACAGGTTGAATTCTTTGTTGAATTTCTTGGCGCGCTGCACTGCCATTTGCAAATCCAGCCAATGCAACCCCTAACAATAACAAACCAACAAACAACTTCATGCCCATACACCTTTTTAATACAATTTAAAAATCATACCGATAAGTCACTACTTTTTCCAGCCAGATTTCTAATCTCACCAAGGATTATAAATCATGCAAAATTTGCATCATGAAGGAATCTGGTCTTACCTGCAACAATAAGCGCGTGGCAACACGCTAAGGAAATGTGTCATGCATTATATCAAAAAACCTATAATTTGATCAAAATAAACCCTAATTGATTCATTGAAATAGCTTTTTTTGCTGATTATAATCGTTCATCAAATAAAAACGAGAATAAAGATGTCAGATTATACTGCTCCGCAGCCTATGTTATTAATTGCCAATCCTAAAATATTATCAATTCCAGTGATTGAAAACCATGAACCTATGATTGATCTTATTGACCATCCAGAAATTATCTATGGTCCCTCACCAGAAATCCCTAATAACTCCGACTATACCAAAATGCGAAAAACGGTTTTTGAAAAATTAAAACAGGCTCAATCTTTGTTGCCCAATGGTTTACGCTTTTGCTTATATGAAAGCTATAGAAGCTTAAAGTTACAAAAAATGCTATTTGACGAACGGTTTGCAAAAGTAAAAAACCAACATCCCGGTTGGTCTCCTGAACAACTGTTTAATGAGACCATAAAAATGGTATCTCCAGTCACCAATTTTGATGGCAGTAAAAATATCCCTCCCCATTCTACAGGTGCAGCAATTGATGTTTATCTCATTGATAACAAAGGGACTCCCCTTGACATGGGTATTCATCCAAAAGACTGGATGAGTGATCTCGATGGGGTACTTTCATTAACGGCATCACCAGTGATTTCAGAAGAAGCAAAGCACAATCGGAGCATCATGAATAACGCGCTCGCCACGGCAGGCTTTGTTAATTATAATTATGAATATTGGCACTGGTCTTATGGAGATCGTTATTGGGCTTATTATAAAAAGAAACCTCATGCCATCTATGATTGCTATTAAAATTACAAGCTTTTTCATTTCGCACGATTTGGCATCCTGCTACATCCTATCTTTGCAAAAATAAGCTATAGTTAGTATAAAAAACATCAAAAGGAACTGATATGGCTAAAACAAATAAAGTGGATATACCCACAGTGGATTCACTCCAACACCATTGGGGATGGCTCCTGACCTTTGGAATATTGCTTTTATTTCTCGGATGTATTGGCTTGGGTATGGAAATTGCACTCACGATAGTAAGTATGTATTTTTTCTCTGCCTTGTTATTTGTATCTGGTATTTTCCATTTTGCTGATGCCTTTAAATATAAGAAATGGAAAGGTGCGATCTGGCAAATTCTTATTGCCATTTTATATCTTATAGGTGCAGGCCTGGTTTTCTATGATCCGCTATTGGCTTCTGCTGTTATTACTGCTTTTCTGGCATGGGTATTAATCATTATTGGTGTTAGCCGTATTGTGATGTCCTTTTCAGTAAAAAATACTACCGGCTGGGGATGGATTTTATTTGCAGGGATTATAGCATTGCTTTTAGGGGTATTAATTCTTTTACATTGGCCGATGAGCAGTCTGTGGGTCATTGGAATGTTCATTGCTATTGATATGATAGTAACTGGTTGGACTTATATTTTCATAGCAATCGGCCTACGTGCAGCAAGATAATCAAACAACCCCGGGTAACCGGGGTTATCCATTCTTTCTCCCCCAATAAAATGTTATGATATTGCCTATCAAAAATTAATGGTTGTGATTGATGATCTCAAGAACTATTCGTATTGCAACTCGCCAAAGTCCCCTTGCATTATGGCAAGCTAATCACGTGCGAAACTTGCTACTCCAACAATACCCCAATTTGACTATTGAATTACTGCCAATGACCACGTCTGGTGATAAGTTCCTTAAAGACAAACTTTTAGCAGTTGGTGGCAAAGGCTTATTTGTCAAAGAACTGGAAGAGGCTTTGCTGGATAAAAGAGCTGATTTTGCAGTGCATTCCGCCAAAGATATGCCCGCTGAATTCCCCACAGGTTTGGATGTGCCAGTTATATGTAACCGAGAAAACCCTTTTGATGTATTAGTAAGCATCCAGAATCATAGTTTAGCTACCTTACCTCCTCAAGCTATTGTAGGTACCAGCAGCCTCAGACGCCAGTCGCAACTTCTGGCTTATCGACCTGATTTACGGATTAAAGCGCTACGCGGTAATATCAATACACGTCTTGGCAAACTAGAGTCTGGTGAATATCAGGCGATTGTCCTTGCAGCAGCTGGTTTGGAGCGCATGGGATTTAATTCAAAAATCACTGAACAATTGCCAGAGTCAATTATGCTTCCTGCTTGTGGCCAAGGAGCTTTAGCGATTGAATGCCGAACCGATGATGAGGAAATAAAGCGACTGATTAAAAATTTGAACGATTCCGTCTCAGCAGTTTGTGTTCAAACTGAACGCCGGGTCAATGCATTGCTAGGAGGCAATTGCCACGTTCCTTTAGCAGTCTTTTGCAAGATGCAGGATAACAAACTTTTCTTACAAGCAAAAATTTTAAATCATGATGGGACTCAGGTGATTCAATATCAACAACAAGGTTATTTGGAGGAGGCCAAATCTTTGGCTGAGCATTGTGCTCAGGCACTTCTAGCTCAAGGAGCAACTACTTTATTAAAGTCCATGCCCAAATGAAACACTCACTTCGAGGTTTACGCATTTTAAATACCCGACCTAAAGCACAAGCGCTTGCTTTAAGCCAACAGATTAATGCGGCAGGAGGAAAGGTCATTGAGTTGCCAACTTTAGAAATTAAGGCAACCACAGAATGGCTATCTTTATTACCCGATTTAACCACGGTGGATCAAGCTATTTTTGTCAGCGCCAATGCTGTCATACACTGTTTTGATCAACTCAAAAGCCATCATCTTGCTTGGCCAAATACCATCAAGGTAATAGCCATTGGACAAGGCAGCGCCAAGGCATTGCAAGAGCTAGGGATATCTATTACTGCTATTCCTGAAATACCTGATAGCGAACATTTGCTGGCCCTTCCCACATTGGCAAATCCTAATGCACAAACTATTCTTTTATTTAAAGGCCAAGGCGGCAGGCCACTCATTGAAAAAACCCTATTAGCAAAGGGTGCAAACCTACAAATTTTAGAGGTATATCAACGAGTCATGCCCAAAATAAATCAGCAATTTGTTAAATCCATATGGCGCGATGATTTGGTCGATATTATACTGTTCATGAGCGAGCAATCCATGCATCACTTGTTTCAATTCTTTGGTAAAGAGGCATATCCTTGGTTATGTAACAAAACTAGCTTGGTTATTAGCGAACGTCTTGCTCAAAGTGCTGCCTCTTTAGGAATAAAAAATATTATTTGCAGTCATCCTGA
>CAZTYT010000228.1:0-1166 GCA_964618245.1 uncultured Legionella sp.
TAATAGTTTGTTTGAGGTGTTTTAAAGTTTGTTTAGTGCTGACATTGGCAACACTAGGAGGATTTGCTTTGGGCAAAGTTAATGGTTGTAAGGGGTTAGCAGCGCCCATGCTGGCGCCTACTAAAATGAGCAGGCCATAAGATAATAAGACCAGTCCTACGCCTTGGTTAAATTTTTCCCGATGAGTTATTGAATAAGTTAAAGCCCCACAATAAATACCTGAAAAAATAAGCAAAATGGCCCAAAGAATCATACTAAAAAGAGTAGGTATAATTCGTGATACAAGCGCAATGGCAATTGCCATAAAAAGTACGCCGAATAATGCTTTAATGGCATTCATCCAACTACCGGTTTCAGGTAACCATTTACCTGCAGATGTACCGATTAATAATAGTGGCGTGCCCATACCGTTAATACGCCTATTAAGGGTGCGGTAACGCATGGAGAGAGAATGAGGGTAGACAAGCAGCCCATAAGGGCTGCTCCTAAATAATGCCCCCCTCGTTGCTGGCGGCTGGTATTGCCAATTTTAGCTTGCCAGGAAGAGGGTAATTTGAATTCATAAAATCCAAACATGGATAAAGCTAAAAGTACAAAAATAAAACTGAACAGGCTAATAGACCAGGGTGATTGCATGCTTATTTGCAGATTTGCCCCAATTAATGCCACTACGGCACCTACAATGGCATAAGTAATTGACATGCTTAGTACATAGCTTAAAGAAAGGAAAAAAGCTTTTCTGGTGGTAATTTCTTTCCCATGACCAATAATTATTCCAGATAATACGGGCACCATGGGTAAAATACACGGAGTAAAGGATAAGAGTAAGCCAAACCCATAAAAAGTAAGCAAAATGATGAGCCAATTTTGTTTGGCAAATACTTTACTAATTGTTTCATTTTCTATGGATGAATTCGGGGCCGCTTGCTGTTCCGCTTCTTCTATGTTGGCCTGACTTAAAGCCAACTTGTTATCTATGGTTAATTTGATTGTTTTTTCTTCAGGTGGATAACAAAAACCATCATCTGAACAACCTTGATAATGTAAATTAAGTAAAACTTCTCCTGGCTTATCACCCAAAATTGCAACGGGGATAGACTGTATATTGCGATAAACATTATACACATGACCTTGCTTGTCTATTTTTTTTTCAGTTGGCGGGAAGC
>CAZTYT010000228.1:1176-3752 GCA_964618245.1 uncultured Legionella sp.
TATATTGCCCAAATGAACATTACTTTCCGAGGGTAAGGTCAGTTTGATACGGTCTTTATAGAGGAAATAATTAGGTTTAACCTGAAAATTAATGGTAAATGTGTTAGGGTCAATTGGTGTGACATGGACTTGAAAAATTTTTGATGCGGGCAAAGGGTTGCTATATCCAATAATAGGGAGAAAACAGCAGACGATTAATAACAACCATTTTTTCATTTTAAACCTGATACTTTCAACCTGATTACCTTCATTGTAGTGCTTTTAAACACAAAACCAAAATTTTTTTTCATTTTACCCTTGAAAGTATTTTCCTTGTCCCCATATGCCAATCAGCATTAATACCGTTTAATTAATTCAGGAGATATATGTTATGAAAATTCGTCCTTTACACGATCGAGTAGTAGTTCGTCGTATGGAAGAAGAACGTACCACAGCAGGTGGTATTGTTATTCCAGATAGCGCCACTGAAAAACCAATGCGTGGTGAAGTTATTGCAATTGGCGCTGGAAAGATATTGGACAACGGTGATGTTCGCGCTTTAGCGGTTAAAGCAGGCGATGTAGTACTGTTTGGTAAATACTCTGGTACTGAAGTGAAAATTGACGGTAAAGAGTATGTAGTGATGCGCGAAGATGACATCATGGGTGTGATTGAGAAGTAATTATCGTTTTATTTAGGAGATAAAAATGGCTAAAGAATTACGTTTTGGAGACGAAGCACGTCTACAAATGTTAGCTGGTGTTAATGCATTGGCTGATGCAGTTCAAGTGACTATGGGCCCAAGAGGTCGTAATGTTGTTTTAGAAAGATCATATGGCGCACCTACTGTCACTAAAGACGGTGTTTCTGTTGCTAAAGAAATTGAGTTTGAACCACGTTTCATGAACATGGGCGCTCAAATGGTTAAAGAAGTTGCTGCTAAAACTTCTGATACAGCAGGTGATGGTACTACTACTGCAACTGTATTGGCTCGTTCTATTCTGGTTGAAGGTAACAAAGCCGTTGCTGCTGGCATGAACCCAATGGATCTGAAACGCGGTATCGATAAAGCGGTTCAGGCCGTTATCAAAAAACTACAAGCAATGTCCAAGCCTTGCAAAGACAATAAAGCAATTGCTCAAGTAGGTACTATTTCTGCTAACTCTGATGAAGCAATTGGTTCTATCATTGCTAGTGCGATGGAAAAAGTAGGTAAAGAAGGTGTTATTACTGTTGAAGACGGTAATGGATTGGAAAATGAATTGTCAGTTGTTGAAGGTATGCAATTTGATCGTGGTTACATTTCTCCATACTTCATCAACAACCAACAAAATATGTCTTGCGAACTGGAACACCCATTCATCCTGTTAGTGGATAAGAAAATTTCCAGTATTCGTGACATGCTATCTGTATTGGAAGGTGTTGCTAAATCCGGCCGTCCTTTATTGATTATTGCTGAAGATGTTGAAGGTGAAGCTTTAGCAACTCTGGTTGTTAACAACATGCGTGGTATTGTTAAAGTATGTGCTGTTAAAGCACCAGGCTTTGGTGATCGCCGTAAAGCAATGTTGCAAGATATTGCTATTCTGACTCATGGCCAAGTGATTTCTGAAGAAATTGGCAAGAGCTTGGAAGCAGCTACTTTAGAAGATTTAGGTACTGCAAAACGTATCGTTGTTACCAAAGAAAGCACTACTATTATTGATGGTGAAGGTAAACCTGCTGAAATTAAAGATCGCATCACTCAAATTCGTGCACAAATCGAAGAAACTACTTCTGATTATGATCGCGAAAAATTACAAGAGCGCGTTGCCAAGCTTTCTGGTGGTGTTGCCGTAATTAAAGTAGGCGCTGCTACTGAAGTTGAAATGAAAGAGAAGAAAGCTCGTGTAGAAGATGCATTACATGCTACTCGTGCTGCGGTTGAAGAAGGTATCGTAGCTGGTGGTGGTGTTGCTTTGATTCGTGCTCAAAAAGCATTGGATGCATTAAAAGGTGACAATGACGATCAAACTATGGGTATCAGCATTCTACGTCGTGCTATCGAAGCGCCATTACGTCAGATCGTTACTAACGCTGGCTATGAGTCATCTGTTGTGGTGAACAAAGTTGCTGAAAACAAAGACAATTATGGTTTCAACGCTGCAACTGGCGAGTACGGTGATATGGTTGAAATGGGTATTTTAGATCCAACTAAAGTAACTCGTATGGCATTACAAAATGCAGCTTCTGTTGCAAGCTTAATGTTAACTACTGAGTGCATGGTTGCTGATTTACCTAAGAAAGAAGAAGCTGCTGGTGATATGGGCGGCATGGGCGGAATGGGTGGTATGGGAGGAATGGGCGGCATGATGTAAGCCTTCCCACCCATTTTTACTAAAACCCGCCTAATGGCGGGTTTTTTTTAGCTGACCTAAACTATTCAACACAAATCCTATTGTTCTTTATCTGATTTATTTTACTTATATAAAATCTTTAAATATAATATTAGTCCAATATGTTTTTTAAAAGCACAAACATTATTATGCCTCCCTATCTATTCCCTACGCCCTTAGCCAATTTGCTTAGCCACTACACGAAAGACGAAGAGCAAGCAG
>CAZTYT010000229.1:0-3735 GCA_964618245.1 uncultured Legionella sp.
CCAGACTCCATGAGACGATTTCGCAAGTTTGAATTAAATCTATCATCGGAGTTGGATAGTGCGTCTAAAACAGCCAGGACTGTTGCTGTCTGAGGCGATGTTACTTCAGCGGCCGGTTTATCTGTGATAAGTCGATAAATTGACTGACCACAAGCAGATTTAAGCAAGTCGAACTTACCGGGGTTGTGTCTCATATTCTTACATCGATCTAAAAATGTTTGTTGGCTTATATTCAATTTATCCAATGTTATTATCCAGAAATATTCATTTGATCTTTTTTCACTAGCGTACTTGGATAATTCTTTATTGTAAAAGAATCGTTGTTGATATATCACCTGTTCATCTTCAATTCCTTTTCGAATTTTACTAACAGTAGAATTTGGAACTAAAATTAGCTTGTTATCTTGTTGGTCGATTTTGAATAGTCCAACAATTACATGCCCATTATAAATCGGATCGGCGGAACCCTCGTTTTCCCATTTATCGGGGTCTATTAAACATTGATTAATCTTAAAAATGACTAAATTTTTTCCGGTCATATCTCTATGTATTTGTCTGCTTAACTCTATAAAACTTCTTTTAACATAATCAACATCATTTTCTTTTTCAAGCTGATTATTATCAGTATGTATGATTAGTGAGGAAACAAAATCGCGCTGATCTTTAATTTCATACATTGATTTTATGCTTACCTGACGTTTGAAGATTCTAGGAAGTATGAGCCCACGAGACCCATTAAATATTGTGGCAGATGATGCATAAGTATATGATTTTTTCATAGTTGACCTATTTCTAACCTCGTATGATAACGTTCGTTAACGACGGTAAAAATCACATTGTCCATGGCCCAATGATAACATATATAACAACATTTTTCTATCTCTTGCGTTGAACCTACGTAATTGGCAATTTTATATTAATTATTAGTGATATCTAGTTATGATATGGGCTTTAAGGTTATTTATTATGCTAATAATAAGCTTGCTATAATACCTTCCTAGTAGCGCTTCTGAATTTTTAAGCTGTTTGCTTCAATGCGTATTTTCTCTTAGGCCTGATACACTATTTCATTTCTACCACAATTTTACGCGTTGATCAGGATCTAAATAATTTTTATCACCTGGCTTCACATTAAATGCCGTATACCATTCATCAATATTTCGAAGCGGACCAATGACACGGAAATAAGGTGGGCTGTGTGGATTGGATAGCACAACTTTACGCAGTTCGCTGTCTCTGAATTTGCTTTGCCAGACTTGTGCAAAGGATAGGAAGAAACGTTGGTCACCGGTAAAACCATCGAGCTTGATTTCTGGTTTGTTTTTTTGTGAAAGATGATACGCCTTGAGCGCAATAGCAACGCCTGAAAGGTCACCAATATTTTCTCCTAACGTTAATTGTCCGTTCACGTGCATATCGGGGAGAGGTTCAAATTCATTAAATTGTGCAACCAGCTTTGAGGTGCGTTTCTCAAAAGCTTTTCGGTCTTCTTGAGTCCACCAGCTTTTTAAGCGACCTTGACCATCGTATTTTGATCCTTGATCGTCGAAACCATGACTAATTTCGTGCCCGATCACTGCGCCGATTCCGCCGTAGTTGACAGCATCGTCTGCAAGCGGATCAAAAAAGGGCGGTTGAAGAATGCCTGCAGGGAAAAAAATAGAGTTAAATGTTTCAGTGTAATACGCATTAATTATCGTAGGTGTCATTTCCCATTCATTTCGGTCCGTCGGTTTATCGATGCGATTTAAGCGATAATTCCATTCGAAAATATCACTGCGTTGAATATTTCCGATAAGGTCATTTTTATCAATGGTGAGTTGTGAAAAATCTCGCCATTTATCAGGATAACCAATATGGGCTTTAAAAGCATGTAATTTATCGAGCGCTTTTTTACGCGTTTTTTCCGTCATCCACGGTAGTTGTCGAATATCAGCATCGTAAGCTTTTATCAAATTATCGATGAGAGTTTGCATTTTAGCCTTCGATTGAGGAGGAAAATAACGAGCAACATATAATTTTCCAAACGGATGACTTAAGCGACTGTCTAATTCAACCACACCTCGGGTAGATCGTTCGAGTTGTTGTTCGCGCCCACCAATTACTTTTCCGTAAAAATCGAAAACGGCATCATCAACATTTTTAGGCAGATATGCACTTATATTTTGTAAATAATGAATCGTGTGCCAATCACGCCAAACTGATACCGGTGTTTCTGCAAAAATTTTTGCCAATGCAGGGAAAGCTGTATTTTCTGCGACGATGACAATGCGCTCTCCAGACGGTGATTTTGTATTCAATCCTAGTGCTTTGAAAAAATCTTTCCAAGGAAACTCAGGGGCAAACTTTTGAAGTTTAGAGATTGACATTGGATTATAGACTTTCTCGGCTTCGCGACGTTCCGCAGCAGGCCATGATGCTTGAGCAATTTTTGTTTCTAAATCAAACACGGCTGCTGCGCGAGCATCAGAATCTTTTGCGCCCGATAATGAGAGCATGGTGCTGAGATGTTCTTTATAGGCTTGTCGTGTAGATTCTAGCTGAGGACCAGGGCGAAGATAATAATCTCGTTCAGGAAGGCCCAGGCCAGACTGGCCGATATAAAAACTGTATTTATTGGAATCTTTTGCGTCAGCAGCGATGTGGCTTGAAAATAAACTGTCAGTACTTCGTCCTGGATTACCCATTGCAGCAGCAATTTCGCTATGATTCTTTAAAGAGGCAATCCATTGCAAATCTTTTTTTGCAGGTTCTAATCCATTTTTCTCTATAGTATTGGTATCAACAAAAGCCTCATAGAGATCAATAATCTTTTTCTCTTCAGGAGATAATTTATCGTACGGTTTTGATTGAAGGTCTGTCACAATATCTTTCATGCGGTTTTCGCTTAAGATTTGCAAATTTTGAAATGAACCTGTGCTAGATCGATCTGCAGGAATTTTTGCATTTTTAAGCCAAGAGCCATTCATGTAGAGAAAAAAATCATCGCCTGGTTTTACGGAAGTATCCATGCCGCTGAGGTCTATACCCCAAGTTCCCAATGTGGCTTTTTGTGGAGAAGATTGTTCACCGATTGCTGCCATACTCGCCCCCATTATGATACTAGCTAAAATAAAAGATTTAAGATTCATTGATGGTTTCCTCCAATAAAAATTCTTCAAATGTATAACCTTTAATACACTCAGTGTCAAAGTGATTGTTAGCAATCACTGACAAATGATTATGTGGGAATTGTTTAGTAAACCAGATAAATTCCATAGGATTAGCCGACCCTCGTTTGACTAC
Source organism: uncultured Legionella sp. (assembly GCA_964618245.1). Classification (GTDB taxonomy): domain Bacteria; phylum Pseudomonadota; class Gammaproteobacteria; order Legionellales; family Legionellaceae; genus Legionella. Next base: position 3,286 of record CAZTYT010000229.1, read on the forward strand.
AAAATACTTGGTTTTCGCGTGTGTTTCAACAAAATCAATCTCATGCTCTTTATTTTTCCAGAAAGCAAGAGGCGCTAATATGTCTTTCCCTAGTATAGAATTTCTTCTTAATAGTTCTTGTGCAACTAACCATTCATACCATACACCTTGATTTTTTTCTGGTAACAAAAGGAAGTCGTTTACACTGCGAATGCTATTAGAATGATAAACCAAAGCAACCAAAACATTTGTGAAATGATATTTGCATTCCTTGCGTTTAATGAGAATTTTTCTATGCGGATCCCAAGGATAGGCTGGTAGGACACAGCCTAAATCATGAAGCACTTCGGTGTACCCTTGAGCGACCGTGTTGTTGGCAAGACCAGCTTCACGTGCTAATTTAGATTGACCAATGGGGCTAGGAGATAATCGATGAAGCACATTCATGATATTCAGCAATGAACTTCTGGA
>CAZTYT010000230.1:0-3723 GCA_964618245.1 uncultured Legionella sp.
GACACTTAAGGTTTATTTAAGGACTGCTGTGTTATTCTTGAGCAAAGTATATTTGTTTCAAGTTATTTTCATGCCCAGTAGTTGTAATATAAACCTTTTGCTCACCGCTTCTTTGTATGTTTACAAAGGCTATGCGGATTATTATTTATTAGATGGGCAAAGCACTTGGAATGGGTATTCAATTATTCGTCAAGCCCCTAAAGAATCAGAAGAATATTTTGCTACCAAAAAGTTAGAACAGCAACTTGCTGACCATCAATACAAAGTTTATGCTGCCAAAAGTTCTACAGGTATCGGCAGCGTGCACGAATCTCAAATTCCAATTTCTCCCACTGATTATACACCAGGCTTAGGTTATGGCGTTTTTACTCCTGTTGATGTAGAAAATAGTAAAGACCCTATTGTTATTGCTTATCGTGGTACTAAGATTTCTCAAGATATTTGTGAAGATATTAAAATTGGCTTAACAGGAGTAGCAGGGCAAAAATATCAAGAAGATGCTTATGCAGTGTATCTTGCGGTTCGTCAGCAGTGGCCACATCGCATTATAGTTCTTACAGGGCATTCACTAGGAGGGCATTTGGCAAATTACGTTGCGCAGCGAGCTAGTGCAGAAAATGAAGATGAACAATTAATTCATGTGCGAACATTTAATAGTGCAGGGATTTCTTCTGCCTTTGCGCAAAACATGGTTAGCTCACAAAAAGAAATTAAACAACCTAATGTATTTCATTATTCGTTATGGGGCGATCCTTTGCGTCACATGGCAAATCCCGGACAAAAGATAGTATGTTTTGCACAACCAAGACAACCACTTGCAGCACATCGTCTTAAGAATCTTATTATTGATTTACCAGAGCAAATTAAACAACTTCCGGTAGGTACATCCATTATTCATACACTGAAAGAAGCAATTTTAGGAATGAAGTTGACTTATGAGTTTTGCCGTACCGAAGTAAATAGTCAACAATATGGCACTCAAGAGCCATTTTTAGCCTTAGATGGTTTCCAAGCCAATTTGTTGGCAATTTTAGATAATGAACACTTAGACGAAAAAAGTGAAGCTTCAACAAGCCTATGATTGTTTGAAGATTTATAAAGAAGCGCTGGATAACTTTCAGCAAATTTTTGCGGGTTTATCGCAAGAAATAGGCCTTTTAATGAAGCGATGCCAACAATACCAAACGCCATTAATTCGTGATATTAAACTGGATGAGGAAGAAAATGCACTGCGAAACACATTACAAGTTTTAATTGCACAAAATTTACAAGATCTGGTAGCTACAGGTGAATTAACAGAAATTATTCCTTTTTTTAATACAGTGCAAAAAAATTTATTAAGAGACTTGGGCAATGTGCTTGAGCAAACAAAATATAGCACTACTACTAAAGATTATAATCGTCATTTTATTCTGGCCAATCAAATTGTGGCTAACTTATATCAAACAGAGCTAAGTACATTACAGTTCACTGAGTTAACTAAATTAAATGGAAAGTTGCAGGAATTTTTCGCTCTTTTTTTAAATCAGGATCCCGATGGGAAACTGAAGAATAGTATTAACGTGGAGCAAGCAAGAATTTATTCCATTTTAAATGGCAATAAAACCTTATTGATTAAAATGAGCAATCATGAAAAAGTGCCGCAACAATTCAAACAAGCATTGTTAACCTTAACTGCGGGTTCTCAAAAAGATTATACAGCAATCAAAAACGCGGCAAATTCTTTGATTTATGTTTTAAAAATTAATTCCGCATTAGCAAATGATTTTCCTGACCTTGCTGAAGAGATGCTTAAAGTGGTAAAAAGTATACAGCGCATTGAAAATTTACAGCATAAAGTTCCACAACAAGTTCAGAAACCCCATTCTCAAAGCGCTTCCTTAGCCAAGATAGGACTTTATGCGGAGCAAGCCATTGAGAAAGAAGGTAAAACAGAAGTTTTAGCATCTGTAGCAAAAATGCAATAGTTCTGTGCTATCTAGCAAATGGGTTGGACCCAGACCCAATCTGCATGTATTCCTATCCTATTTATTTTTTTATACCTAAAGCCGACATAATCGCACGAGTCCAATCGCGTATAAGTTGGCGTATAACTTGGCGAAATAAGGTATTCTTAGTAATAGCACTAATCCATACAAAAGTACGCGATGGATTTTCTTTTGTTGCAGGGGGGCTTTCTGTTTCGTCAGCAGTAACAGCCTGATTCGCCAAAATGTCTTTAGCCGAATGAGCAGTTTGTTTTATGTGATAACGGGGATACAAAGTCGATGTACTGACAACTTGCTGTAACTCATTGTCAGTGATTACTCCCATTCGCGATTCTGGCGCTCTAATCATGCATTGTACCAATGGAGTAGGTTGTCCTTTGGCATCTAAGGCACTCACTAAAGCTTCGCCTATGCCTAATGCAGTAAGTAATTGTTCGGTTTGATAATAATTGGATAAGGGGAAATTTTGGGCCACTAGCTTCATGGCAGTGCGATCTTTGGCAGTAAAAGCTCGTAGGGCATGTTGTATTTTTAATCCCAATTGGCTCAAGATATTATCAGGAATATCATTGGGGGTTTGGGTACAAAAAATAATGCCTATCCCTTTGGAACGAATTAGTTTAACTACTGTATCGAGTAAGCTTAATAGGGCTTTACTGGCATTTTTAAAAATCAAATGTGCTTCATCTATAAATAGAATAAGCTTAGGTTTATCTGGATCACCTAACTCAGGCATGACCCGGTAAATATCAGATAACAGTTTTAACATAAAAGTGGAAAATAACTTGGGTTTATCTTGCATATCCAGTAAGCGTAAAATGGAAATTACCCCTAACCCTTGGGCATTAATGTTTAGCAAATCTTGCACATTAAATGCAGGTTGTCCGAAAAACTCAGCACCGCCTTGCGATTCCAGTTCGATAATTTTTCGCATGATAGTGCTTAATGAGGCGTTCGCTATGCTGCCATAGTTAGCGGCAATTTTGGCATTTCCTGCATCTGTTTGCGCAAATTGCAACAAACTTTTCAAATCAGTTAATTCAATCAGCGGTAATTTTTCTGTTTTAGCATATTGGAATAAGACGGTTAACACTCCTGTTTGTGTGTCATTAATATCTAACATCCGTGAGAAAAGAATGGGGCCAAAATCGTCTACTGTAGAGCGTAATGGAACTCCGGGAGAGGATTCACTTAAGCTTAAAAATTCGACGGGAAAGCCTCTGGGGGTAAATTGTAAATTTAACGCTTTGCCGCGTTTTTCGATCGCATCACTGTCAGTTCCGGGCATGGCTAAGCCAGAGATATCGCCTTTGATATCCATGACTAGACTGGGAACTCCCATTAAGGATAATTGCTCACTTAAAACTTGAATGGTTTTGGTTTTCCCACTACCGGTTGCTCCAGCGATTAAGCCATGCCGATTAAATGATTTTAAAACCAGATTAACTGCCCCATCAGGTATAAGGTGATTATTAATAATAATTCCGCCTAATTCCAGGGTAGGCATTTTACCGGTCTTGTAGGGCATGCATAAGTCATCGTACATGTCTTATCCTTCATTATAATAAATCATGATCAAGTATAAGCTTAAATCCAAGAGACTAAAACCAGATGTTCTTAAGACGGGTTGATATTTGTTGGGTCTGGACCCAACAAATATTGTCGAAAACTAATTTAGTTAAAAAAAGTGAAGGACTCGTTTTTGAGCCAATTGATGTAACAAGTTTTTCAATGC
>CAZTYT010000231.1:0-3713 GCA_964618245.1 uncultured Legionella sp.
AGATGAGCTCATTATAGTCCATAGCCCCTGGCGTAGGCGGAAGTTTTTTTGATGAAGGCTCGTTTAGCAAATCATAGCCAATAATAACATCACTGTCTTTTTTATAATCTTTAGAAATGCGGTCCCAGAGTTTATTCAGTAACTCATGATATGTTTTATCCTGCCACAGTGAATCTTTAGGCAGTGTAGTTGTATTACGCTGCGTACCTGGTGTGGTATGCGGGTCTATAATTATTTTTATTTTATATTTCCTAGCCCAGCCAATAATTTGGTTTAGTTTTACAAAAGAATCTTCATTAAAACTATAAGGGGGTACTTTATTCATTAGAGGCTGCACAGCAAATCCGACACGCAGCAAATTACCCCCAGTATTACTAAAATCCATAACATCATTTTCAGTAAGATTTTCAGAAGCGGTCATTCCACGATATGGCCCCCAGAAATAATCCGAAGCATATGCTTGCGTACCAAAAATCAAGGTAATTATTACAAACAGATATAATCCAAAACTCTTCATTTTTCTTGCCTCTTACAATTTACTTGCCGGGTCACCTATAAACTAGATAAAAGAGAAAATTATATAGTCAAGAGTTCCAATATTTTATGGCAATACCGGGTTGTCATTCTAAATATTGGTATTGTACGCAGCACATCTAAAATTATACTAATCAAATAAAACAGGACATTGTTTTTATTTGAAGTTGTACCAAACGACTACGCGGCTGGTATTGCCCTTATGATTACAGCCGATTGCATTATTTATTGAGCTAGTTTTGCGAGGCAACATAGAAAAATTGTTATAGAAGCATTTTGAACCTTATATTTTGTAATATTTCGTAAAATAACGTGATATAATAGAGATAAGGGGTGACAAAATGTCCAAATTATTTGGCATAGTTTTTGCGTCTATTTTTTCTGCTTGTCTAGCTGCATGCAGTTTCAATTACCCAAACACCCCGCACCATCATCAAAAACTTTCTATGAATTTTGATTCTTCGCAAATATTAACAACTAGTGCTAACTCAGAGTACTCAAGTATGAGTAGAGGGCCTATGATTAATCAACGAAATACCTTTACTTCAATAGATTATAATCATAGTGCTCAAATGACGGAAGATACGACTCCCAATGATATAAAAGAAATATTAAACAATGTAGTTGAGACACGTAAAAAAAAATTAGGACTTTCACGCGAAGAGTCTCAAGCTTTCGGGTGTAATATAGGTGACCGCTTTGATCGTAAAGCCATGTTTGCCTACAACTTTGCTAATCAGCAATCGCGGCTATCCCTTCACATGAATTTAGAAGGCCCAAGTCTTTCTAATCCGACCAATTTGCAGCTTAATTCATTTTTAGTACGATTCACACACAAATTCCAAAAGCCCGCATCTCGTCAAAAAACCCTTTGCCTTTACCCCTCAAGTTTTCAGGGATTGATCGGCTCTGGCTACAATGAGTTGTTTATTCGTAATAATTATACTGTTATGGATGAGCTCAAAGACATGGGTTTAGACCTAAGATAGAAATTCCTAAAAATACAATTGACAACAGCAAAAAATTCCTTTATATCAATTATTGATAGATATCAAGTATTGATACTTTCTTCTGGGGGGAAGCTTCAATCGCGATAAGTAAAGACAATGCAAAATCAATCATGATTTGGCATGTATATTTATGGAGAAAGACATGAAAGACATTAAGCTATATTCCATCACTCGTAAACTGCTTTACCAAGGCCAACATAACAACATTAAAGAGGCCGTGGAGTTTTGCATCAACAAACAGATCAACTTAAACCGTATTAACTTACACGGTACCAATTTAAAAAATGCTAATTTTGATGGTTGGCAAGTACGCGGTGCAAGACTCACTAGAGCTAACCTAAGAGGTGCAAATATAACAGAAGCTCAATTATATCAGTGTGATTTTTCAAATGCTAATTTAAACAATGCCTGTTTCTGCTACAGCGATTTAAGCCACTGCCAATTCTATCATGCATTTTTTAAAAGAACTGATTTCTCAGAGGCGAGCGTAGACTATTCTTGTTTTGATTGGCCTGCACCTGCAGAGCTTAACTTGTCAGGCTGTTATAGTGCAAAGCATATCCAATTGGGTCGCGGCTATAATGATGAACAACTTCCTGCATTTCTGTTAACCAATCACCTAGCCCCCCCTTTGTTACCTCCCGATAACACTGATCACTCCAAGGTTGTGCCAAATAATATTAGTCACAATAATATGGTATCCAGACCAAATACAAAATTTGACCGTTTAATACCCCAAGAACATAAGTGTTATAAACACTACAATAATGTAATAATCTAGTTATAGCATCCGTATTACACTTATAGACAATGGGTAAGCAAAGCAACCTAACCCATTGTCTATATCGCCTAATGGTTGAAAGTGGCATAAGGATAGTTTATGAATTTATTAACTTTCGTCTGTAATTATTATTATTAGATATAACATTTTCATATATTATTAATTTTTAAAGTCGGGGTGGAATTTGAATTTTTATTTCAAATTAAAAAAAATTGGGGCTATATACATAGAATTATCAACTCTCTACTCATCAAAACCATTGCTTTCTATCAACAGATGGAATAAAGAAATAATAATCGAGGCACCATGGAGTCAAATTATCTTTACTCCTTGGACAAAATTAGTTTCTGAACGTAGTGGATTAGGGAATGGCACAAGTTTCTCCAGACCGTCTGAAGAGTCTTCTTGATATTTTATATGAACTCAAAGCAGTTGATGCAGAATTTCCCCTACAATATGCTATTTGCCTGTGTGAGGTTGCACTTAATGAAGGCTGCACACTTACAGACTTAGCAGATAAAACAGGATTGGCACTTTCAACAGTTTCTCGGATTGCCGGTGCTCTCTCAAACTTTCGGCAAAGCGGTGAACCTTATCGATTTATAACACTAGAAATATCCAAAACTGAGCGTCGTAAAAAAAATCTTTTTCTAACAGATCATGGACGAAAAACTTTACAATCCGTAACAGGGAAACTTCGGTCTGAAAAGCTATAGTGATTTAAAATAGGACAGTATTTTATTTGAAATTATACCGAAACACAGCGAGGTGGCTAAGGTCTAAATCTTTCCCTAAAGCTTGTCCGATGCCCCATCTTAAATACGGATGCTAGTTTAAAGACATTCTGTTTTATGGCAATTTTTCTATTGACACCGTCATTTATTTTCCATATAAAGAAAACATTTAATATTATATAAAATAAGGAGCATAAGCATGGAAAGAAAAACTGATAAAGCAGAATTTTTAATAAAACTCGCTCACAGGATCAAACCTATTGTTGATAACGAGAAAGGTGGGTTTGATTTTATTGAACCCGTTGATATTGAACGAATTGCGTTCAGCTGGAGGGGGGCCAAAGCATATTTGTAGCGCTGAGGGTTAAAGCCCATTGGGGTTATCATGACTTTTCATAGAGCAGTTTTGCCAACATTATTCAAACCTGATATTGCTGAAGTTTTATTGCAAATCCCTGAGAGGATTTTGGTTATGAATCCGGTTGCTTTTAGCACAAGACTAGTCAGTACTGATCTCGCTAAATGCTATAATGTTTCAGCGCGAACCCACGAAGCAGAAACAACTCTTTATATAGGGGAACTACCAGAATCTGTAAAAAACCAACCTGTAATATATGAGGGTCGTATAATGCATCCTGCATAACAAATATAAAC
>CAZTYT010000232.1:0-3712 GCA_964618245.1 uncultured Legionella sp.
GCTAGAAAAAGCCGCATCGTTTGATTTAAATGCCAAATCTAATTTAGAGATCTTGTAAAGAATAGAAAGTGTCTCGTGTATCATATTTTCACTCCATCAAGAATTTTGCATCGGTATGCTATGGGTTTGTCTGCGCTCAATAGTCTCTTCCTCTATTTGAGGAATAGCGCTAATCAAATTAGAGCGGATCATCGTATTGGTAACGCTGGGAATAACGCTATTAAGGTTCACATTGGTATTATTAGTCTCACATTGAATTTCTTGTTGGATTGACTTCAATTCGCTCATGATGCTAGCCGTTGTGGGGCGATTTGCAGCAATAAACTGCCACATTGAAATGATTAAACCATCAAATCTTGGCGATTTGGCTTTAATAGCGGGATTTAAAACTTCCGGCTGCGTCGTTGAGGCTCGATGAAATCGAATTTGCGCAGGGCTATCTAATCCTTTTGCGGGAAGCTCGGCATTGCATAATTCATAAGCCACCAGTCCTAAACTATAAACATCTGAAGCAATCTCGGGATATCCCATAAACTGCTCAGGCGCCATCCATCTTGGACTGCCACAAACACCATTTTGATTAAGGGTCTCATTCCCTCGTGCTAACCCAAAATCAGAAATCAAAAGCGCCCCCTTATTGTCTAATAAAATATTTAGGCTTTTGATATCGTAGTGTCCTATTTGGTTATTATGTAAGTAATTCAATCCCGATGTTATCTCGACCATTTGTCTTAAAATAGTCGCTAAATCTGCCTGATAGGCAGGATTTTTATGGATATATTGATACAATGACTGTGTCATGCGTGGCATAATCATGCACAGATAATTTTCATAAATCGTAACGCCGTAAAGTTCAATTACATGAGCGTGTTTCAATCCTTTTAATTTTTCGATTTCATTTAATGATTGCGAATCAGTATTAAAAAATATCTTAACCGCAACTTTCCAGCCTCGCCATTCACCGGCATAAACCGCTGCAAATCCTCCTTGCCCCAGTTTTTTAGGTTGACCATTTTCTTTTTCCCAAATGATTTCACTATTTTCTACCTGCAAATTATTTGCGCGTGTTATTTGACCAATAGAATCATTGGTCACATTGATTTGTGGAAACACCTCACTAATTGGCTTTCCGGTTTTTTTATTTTTAAAAAAAGAATGGGATTGACGATTAAAAATGCTGGAATCTTCTAACTGTTTTAATCGTTTAGCAGCCTTATGGCGTAGATAATGCATATGAGGTGCAGGGGTAGTAATCACAGCCTTCAGTACTTTTTGATAAAAATTAGCAGCTTTTGGCCCATCAACTGGGGTTCCTCTACCCGCATGATGCATGACACCAAGCCGATAAAAAGCTAAAGGATCGGTGGATGAAGAAGATAAACTCAATATCTCCTGGAAATTTCTTTGGGCATCTGAAGTATTTTGAGTGACTTCGAGTCCCTGCTCCTGGCAAACACCTATATAATATTTTGATTCTAAAAAATCGATATTACTCAAAAAAACTTTATAGGCATCACCAAATTTCTTTTGTTTTAGAAGCGCTTTACCTTTTAAATGAAGAACATGAGGAATATGCGAATCAAAATGTAACTGATAATTTAAATTATACAATGATTGATCAAACTGATTGGCCCTATAGTAGAAGTACCCTTTAAAAGATAATGCGCCCCCATATCTCTTATCGATTGTGGCTGATAATTGATTGCTGTTATGAGCTTTATCAAGATAGTACTCCGCACCTTGATAATTTCCTAACATAAAGGCCACGCTCGCGCGATGCATGTTAAAAACGGGATCTTCTGCATACCCCTTCCAATAACGTGTATCTAATGTCCAAGGCTTGGGATTAGAAAATCGCAACGCTTTTTCAAACATTTCAGTTGCTTCTTTATAACATCCCAAAGCCATTTGTAATTTGGCAAAACGATAACTTGCTTCTGCTATTTCAGACAAATTTTCTAGCTTATCTGTTTTATCCATTTCTGCTTGTGATCGGAGATCAATTTTAGGAAAACAACAGTTATGGTAAGCTAATGCTGCTTTTTCAAATTCATTAAGCTTTTCATAAAAACGTGCGACTTGAATTAAAAAAGTGTCCGATGGAAAAACATCTTCAGCCATCACGAGCTGCATAATTTTATCCAAAGTGAGCAAAGCCTTAGAGGTTTGTGCTTGTTGATAGTACAAATTAGCTAAATTAAGCAATTTATCAGTTGAATTGGGGTGCATCTCTAAAATCATTTCATAATCCGTTATTGCCCCGTTAAAATCCAAAGATTTTTCTTTAAACTTTACCCTTTCCCCTAAAAAATGTAGCTTTTGGTTCGGAGTTGCATTTTCAATAATCTTTTGATCATAAAATTGGACAATATCGTTATATCTTTTTAATTTTTCTAATAATTCCAGTTTATATTTTACGAATCTCTCTTCTGTAGGGAATTTTTGCAGAGCCTCATTACAATCCTGCAAAGCAGCCTCATTTTGTTGAAGAAACACTCGGGAAAAAATCAAAAATCCATAACTTTTTGAAGTTTCATCGAATTGAACTGTCTGTTGACAGACATTGATTGTTTCTTCAAGATTCCATCCTATGAGCTTATGAGCATCACGCAAAAGAAGTAGGGCCCGTTTATTATCTGGCTCAAGCTTTAACACAGCTTGTAAACTCTTTACTATTTCTTCATAACTAGTTTTGCCAAGTGTGCTTGCACTTTGATGAGATAAACCTTGTGAAATAAGAAAATGGTAAAGCGTGCTATTATCTTCTGCATAGTAAAAATAAAGCTCCGCTTTTCCTGAGTTGAGGCTAATTGCTTTTTGATGTAATCCGAGGATTTTGTCTTTTTCAGGAAAAAGCGATTTTTCTTTAGTTACACTGTCAGCGTTTTTTAAACTCTGATAAGCTCGCTTAATAAAATCTTGGGTTAATATCCTAGCCTTATGTGAGTAAGCTATGGCCATGTCTGCATTATAATTTAGCACTTCGTCTAAATCTGTCAAAGCTGTTTTTTCATTAATCTGATTTGCATAATATCCGCTTACTGCACGATAACAAAAAATATCTGCAAGCTTTGCTTTTTCAAAATTTGATTTAAAAAATTTTTTTAAGATAGGTTTAATTTCTTCATAAGCATTGTTAAATGCAGTATAAATTGCTGAGTTATCCTTTTTTGTATACCAAAGACTTAGGGCATAATAGTATTTATCAGTTAGTTGCTCAAAATGCGTTAACGCTCCTTCAAAATCATTTAGCTCATATAAAGCACATCCACGAAAATAAAGAGCCGTTTGATGTTTTGGGTTATCCTTCAAAAAAGCATTCAAATTACGAGCAGCAATAACATAATCTTTTTGATTAAAATGATATACAGCTTGTTTAAGTAATGGTGATTTTTCTTGCTGAGTAAAAGCCATTTTTAATTCTCAATTCTATCTACTTAATATTTTTTGAAATAATTACTTGATAACTTTTTTTATTAATATTTTATTTTTATTTCATAAAGTTTTTTTAGTGTACATATTTCTTGGAACTAACAATACCGTAGAAAATACGGTGTTTTATTAAAAGAATTTGAGTTTATGATCTTTATTACAGGGAGGTTTAAGTAAACAGTTGATGTCCTAATTTGTTACCATAGGTCTATTCATGCCTCAATCAGAAAATAGTTTCTGCTTACCATGTAGCTGTTCGTAAAATTGCATATCCTTCAAA
>CAZTYT010000233.1:0-3700 GCA_964618245.1 uncultured Legionella sp.
CTTCTGAGCAGGAATGGCGCGACAAATTGCAACAACTAAAACAACAAGGGAAAACCGAGCAGGCAAAGTCCATTGAGAAAAAACTGGGTAACGAGAATAATACAATCAAAAAAGTAGAGGTTACAAAGGTATCTAAACAAACAGAAAAAGGCACCAAGGAAAATAATAAAGGTCACTCTAAATCTGTTAGTAAAAAACAATCTTTACAAGTAGTTAAGCCTACGGCTAGTCAAAAAATGGAAATGAAATCACAAGAAACCGAAATAGAGTATGCTTCGATTATGCACCAAGATTTGATGAGGTTATTATGGAAAAAAGACGTTATGAAAAGGTTTTTTGAGCCATACTTTGCTCCTCGTACTGGTGAGTTGTCTACCTATGAATGGATGATTAAAAATGGAGTAATTCCGTTATTGGTTCGGGCAATTTGTCAAATGATAGATGGGGTATGCACTAATTCTAATTTGCTGGAACCAGATAACATTGCTCATATTATGAAAATAGTGTGTTACGGTTTGTCTTCCAATTCGGTTAATCCTGTTCTTTATTATTTATTTATGTCTGAGGAAGTTACTAATTCAAGCTTACATTTTATCGGCAGTTATTTATCTCAAGAACAAATATCTCTATTCCTTAATGGAAAATATGACAGTGATTTAGAGTTACCCGAGACTTTAATTAAAAATGGTGCGGGAAAATTAATAAACAAATTAGATCTATTAATTGATGTAGGGGAAGTGATTAATGAAGAAGGAGAAAACATGGCGCATTTTGCAATTCGTCATCAGCAGGCAGGGATTCTCCCTATATTGTCTACCTCTTGTTGGGTTGATCTGAATAAAGAAAATAATGAAGGGGCACGGCCTTTGGATTTGGCAGCAGGATCCGGCTTTACTTTAGGGGTACAAATTCTTGAGAAATTGAAGGTTGGAATTGATAGCGCGAATAAAGCTGGTTTGACGGCTTTGCACTGGGCTGCAATAGGAGGGAATATCGATGGCATTACCATATTAAAAAAATTGCATGCCAATGTTAATGCGGTGACAGCAGAAAATCAAACCCCGATCTATTTTGCTGCGCTAAAAGGATGCAATTTAGCATTAGATAAACTAATCGAATTTGGCGCCGATCTCATGATTAAGGACAATAATGATTGGACTATCGCCCATGCTGCAGCTGTTGGTGGGCATTTAGATATCCTGATCTCCCTGAAGAATAAGGGATTTGATTTAAATCAACGAGATAAGCAGGGAAAAACTCCTGGTGATTTGGCTTTTGATCATGGTTTCTTTAACAAGGAAATGCAGGCCTTGGGTATGATTATCACACCCACTAAAACTCAAGAATTGCAACCTACATCTTATGGTAGCAATCCCCATCCTTTTTTTGCTAATAATGGAGCAGGAAATTTATCCCTTAATCATCCTGATACTCCAGAAGAGGAGAGGCATTCAATTTAAGAGCATGACTTCTAGCCTGGCCTATGCAGGTTCTCTTAAGGCCATGCAATTCCTTTTAAATCTGCTAGTCTTAAAGTAGGCATCAGTATTTAAGGAGAAAATGATGTATAAGAGGGTATTGTTTGCGACTGACTTTGACGAAGTTGGGGTAATGGCAGCCCATAAAGCCAAAAAAATTGCGGATGAAAATGGTGCTGATTTGATATTAGTTCATGTGGTAGAGCCTATACCTGCTTATGCTTATCCTGGGTTTGCTGGTTTTGCTGAGGTGGAGTTATCAATTCGTGAGCAAGCTGAAAAAGAACTCAATGAGTTGGGTAAAAAGCTAGGGGTAGATGCTAAACACCGCTTTATTGAATTTGGTTCAACCAAAAATGAAATATTGCGAGTTGCTGAAGAGCGTAAGATCGATTTAATTGTGACTGGAAGTCATGGTAAGCATGGTCTTGCACTGTTATTAGGCTCTACTGCCAATTCCATTCTACATAATGCACAATGCGATGTGTTAATTGTGCGCGCAACAACAAAATCCTAAATAATCAAGGCGGCAGATTGGATGCTACCTTCTGCCCCAATTCTGTTTTTGACGAAGCTAGTATTTGTATCTCGTTTACACCTATGTAAACTTCGGAAAACCAAGTATACTATTAGGTTTTGATTTACTGATTAAATTGTTTAATGAAACTACTACGTGGTATTCAACAACCTATCTCTGCCTTTACAAAAGGAGTGGTTGCCACTTTAGGTAATTTTGATGGGGTGCACTCAGGGCATCAAGACCTTCTTAAGACATTAAAAAAGGAGGCAGAGATTTTAAAATTACCGCTTGTTTTAGTCTTATTTGAGCCTCAACCACGAGAGTACTTTCAAAAGGAACAAGCGCCAGCCCGGCTTTCCAGCTTAAGAGAAAAACTGACAATCTTGCGGGATTGTGGTGTGGATTATGTTTACTGCATAAAATTTGATGAAATATTAGCCCAAATGGCCCCAGCCGATTTTGCCCGAGCTTATTTATTTAATCAGCTTCATGCCAAATATCTGCTGGTAGGAGAAGATTTTCATTTTGGAAAAAATCGGGCAGGGGATGTGAATTTGCTTAAAAGTTTGGGTTTGGAATACACTTGTGAAGTTCAAACCTATGCAGATTATTGTGTACAAGGCGAACGGGTCAGTTCTACGCAGATTCGTCAGGCTTTGCAAGCAGGGCAGTTAGATATCGCTGCTCGGTACTTAGGAAGACCCTATAGTATTTGTGGCCGTGTGGTTCATGGGGCTAAGCGTGGGCGTGAATGGGGTATTCCTACTGCTAATCTGGCTATTCATCGGTTTTCTATGCCTTTACAAGGTGTATTTGTAGTCCAGGTATGTATAGCCGGACATCAAAATGTTTATGGAGTAGCAAATATAGGCAGGCGCCCTACAGTGGACGGGGTAAAAAATATTTTAGAAGTACATTTGTTTGATTTTAATCAATCAATCTATGGTGAATTATTACAGGTATTTTTTTTACACAAGTTGCGTGATGAAGTTAAATTCACTTCAGTGGATGCTTTGATTGCGCAAATAAACAATGATATTGTGGTGGCGAAAGCATTCGTCAGGAATTTAACGACTTCGCAAAGTGGTGGGCAGTAGCTATGGCAGAATATAAAGATACATTAAACCTTCCTAATACTTCATTTCCAATGAAAGCAAGCCTGGCTGCTCGTGAGCCAGAAGCTTTAGCTAATTGGCAATCGAAAAGGGTCTATCAACAAATTCGTGCAGCGCGTGCTGGCAGTAAAAAATTTATTTTGCATGATGGCCCACCTTACGCCAATGGCCATTTACACTGTGGACATGCTTTAAACAAAATCCTGAAAGACATTATCATTAAATCGAAATCATTTAGTGGTTATGACGCGCCTTTTGTCCCAGGGTGGGATTGCCATGGTTTGCCTATTGAGCTGAATGTAGAGAAAAAAATTGGCCGAGTAGGGGATAAGGTATCTGCACGAGAGTTTCGTTCTAAATGCCGTGAATATGCACAAAGCCAGATTGATATTCAACGAGATGAATTTCAACGTCTTGGGGTGTTTGGTGATTGGTATAATCCTTATGTCACTATGGATTTTCGCTATGAAGCGAATATTGTTCGCGCTTTGGGCTTGATGATTAAAAATGGGCATTTACAGCAAGGTTTTAAACCGGTTCATTGGTGCATAGATTGCGCATCTGCCTTAGCTGAAGCGGAGGTTGAT
>CAZTYT010000234.1:0-3612 GCA_964618245.1 uncultured Legionella sp.
AGAAACAAACCATTCAGAAAAACACGCACGTCCTGTTGAGACATCGCAAAATGGGTTGATTGTAGTAATTGCAGTAGAACTGAACGAGGAAGGCTCAACTCGACCTCATTACATTCATCTTCGCTTACAGGATAGCCTTCAGCGGGTAAAGTAGCTAATTTAAACGTGCTCCGCCCTTGCTTAATCGTTAAAATACCATTATCAATTACAAGGTGAGGGCTTGCCTCATCATCAAGCGACCGAATAATATCAATAAATTTTTTAGCGGGAACAGTAATTGCGCCACTCGATTGTCCGGAATCACAAGCCACCTGGGCAGAAATTTCTATTTCTAAATCGGTAGCCGTAATAAACAATAAGTTATCCGTTAATTTAAATAAAAAATTAGATAGGATAGCTAATGATTGTTTTTTTATCCACAGCCCCAGCAACTGTAAGCAATGGGGTTAATAAGTCTTCTTTTTTTATAGTGAATTCAAACAAGCTATACTCCGGTTAAGAAGATAAAATGCGCATAAGGTTTTTATAATCCTCAGCAAAATCGCTATCATCCTGAATTAATTCTTTTACCTTTCTACAGGCATGAATAACAGTTGTATGATCGCGCCCACCAAAATGATCACCAATTTCAGGTAAGCTGTGATTAGTCAATTCTTTTGCGAGAGCCATCGCCATTTGTCTTGGCCTAGCAATAGAGCGACTGCGGCGCTTAGACAATATATCAGCCACTTTGACCTTATAGTACTCAGCAACTGTTTTTTGAATATTTTCTACGGTTACCAGCTTGTCCTGTAAAGCCAAAAGATCACGCAACGCTTCATGAACAAATTCAATAGTAATTGGTTTACCGGTAAAATGAGCATTAGCAATCACTCGTCTTAAAGCGCCCTCGAGTTCTCTTACGTTTGAGCGAATGCGTTTGGCAATAAAAAAAGCCACTTCATAAGGTAAATCAATATTAGATTGTTCAGCCTTACTGATTAAAATAGCTACTCTCGTTTCTAACTCAGGTGGTTCAACCGCAACGGTTAATCCCCAGCCAAATCGTGATTTTAACCGCTCTTCCATCCCCTCGATTTCTTTAGGATATCGATCACTGGTTAAAATAATTTGTTGTTGCCCTTCTAATAAAGCATTAAACGTATGGAAAAACTCTTCTTGAGAGCGATCTTTTCCAGCAAAAAACTGGATATCATCAATCAATAAAGCGTTAAGCGAACGATAAAAACGTTTAAACTCATTAATAGAATTAGTTTGTAAGGCTTTTACCATATCAGCCACAAAGCGCTCTGAATGAAGATATAAAATCTTGGCATCCGGATTATTTTTAAGAATTTCATTGCCAATAGCATGCATTAAATGCGTTTTACCTAATCCTACCCCGCCATAAATAAACAGAGGGTTATAAGCATCGCCAGGTCGTTCTGCAACTTGCATCGAGGCTGCACGGGCAAGTTGGTTGGAGTTTCCTTCCACAAAACTTTCAAATAAAAACTTTTTATTTAAATGGCTACTTTTATAATCAACAGCTTTTTTAGGAACCACTTTGTTAATTACAGGCGCCACTGTGGATTCTACTTTTTCACTAGGCGCAGCACCAGCACCACCAGAAGAACCAGTATCAGCAGCTTTGCTGCCAATCTCAATGGAGATAGTTTTAATTTCATCGCCTGAAAACTGTTTAATTAATTCTTCGATGCGTGAAAAAAAGTGTTTTTTTACCCAATCCACCACAAAGCGATTAGGAGCCAATAAGATTAAGCGTTGTTCATCAGCATGAGCCTGTAACGGACGTAGCCAAGTATTAAACTGTTGCGCAGAATACTCATCTTGTAATAAACCCAAACATTTTTGCCAAACAGCTACTGACACAGAGTAACTCCTCCATTAAAGAAGAATGGTAAAACGAAAATTAAAACCTAAAACACTACTCTAAAGCATTACTGCGCGAATCAATGTTTACCTCTAACAACTTATACTTTGAATAAAAATACTAGGTCATCCATAGGTAAAAACTAATTATCCACCAATAAATAGTGCCACTGAAAATATCGGGACAGCAAGATAATTAAGCATGAATTTTGCAGTTTTAAACTGCAGTTCACCAAGGTGATAAAAATAAGAATTATACTAAGCCTTTTGCATAAAGGTAAAGTTATCCACAACAAAAAATTAATAAACCCATTTGATATGTCCAAAATAAAAACAAAACAACCTATTTATAAAGTAAACAAATTTAATCCTGCCAAATTAATAAAAACGTATTAAGACCATTTTAGAGACAAGCATTAGTTCTGGATAAGTACTGATCAATACCGGGGATAAGTCATAGAAAAAACCGTCTATATTTTGGGAAAAGAAACAAATAACAAAAAGATCACAAGCTATTATCTAACTTATATACATGATCAGAATCAATATAAGTAGTTGAAAAATAACAATAAAAATAAGTTATCAACACTATTTTTTTTGCTTATAATAAACATAAGAAATAAAATAATATATTTATATTAATAATTAGTGAGCCATTATTTATATCTAAAATTTAATAACAACTCAGCCAATAATCTTCCCCTGGCTTAACAAATCAATATATTTATTAATTTGTTCAATTAGATAATAAAGGAACCCAATCCCTTCATTTATGAATAACGCCAGTAACTTCCTGACCAGGAGTAATCGGTGACGATAATGAGGCATATTTCAAAAAATAAGCATCCGTGCGACTAATATCATGTCCTTCCTGCATAAAAAACCAATCTCTTTTAATTTAGTACACAATGTTTTTTAAATAACCCCACAGATACGAGGTTACAGGCAATTTGTTTTCTATGTATAAGTAGGAGAAATACAGGAATAAAAACAGGGTATAAGTATATGAATAGATAAGTTACATAAATAGATCACAAATTGATCACAGACATAAATGCAACTTACAAACAACGTTTTATTTTGTATAACTTATTGAATTTAAATAACTTATAAATGTTATCCACAAGGGATCAAGATACTAATAATAAACATAATTTTTTAAAAATATAGATTTATTTATATAATATGTGCTGTGAATAATTTAAATTATTTCAATTTTATGCAAAAAATAGTCAAGTTATTAAATTGACAGTGGAAAAAAAGTTCTCTATTATTGCCAGCCTCATAAATTTAATAACAGGTTCATCATGAAACGCACCTTTCAACCAAGTAATTTAAAACGTAAACGCGATCATGGTTTTCGTGCGCGTATGGCGACTCGAGGTGGTCGATTAGTTCTTAAACGTCGTCGTGCTAAAGGACGTAAACGTTTGTCTGCCTAAGTGTTTGTTTTTAAAAAGACACAGCGATTATTGAATAAAAAAGACTATGATCATGTGTTTGAACAGGCAAAAAAAGTTGTAACTTCCGATTTTATCATTCTCTTTAGAGAAAATAGCTTGGGTTACGCTCGACTTGGGCTGGCGCTATCAAAGAAAATGATAGCAAAGGCTCATGATCGTAATCGTGTTAAACGGCTAATAAGAGAAAGTTTTCGACAAAAAAAGTTGCCTGCTGTTGATATGATTTTTTTAGCTAGGCAAGGTGTTGCAAAGCAAGCTAATTCAAGTATCACTATCC
>CAZTYT010000235.1:0-3611 GCA_964618245.1 uncultured Legionella sp.
AACGCCACGTTCCTCATGCCCATGATGGCTGGGCCAATTTTGCATTGGTGAACTGGCCTTTCCCAAATCATGAACCAAGGCAGCAAAACGAATGACTGGATCACTACTTAAGGCTACAGCTGCCTGCAAGACCATTAAGGTATGTACCCCACTATCGATTTCATGGTGATACCGGTAGGGATTGGGTACGCCAAACAAGGCATCAAACTCAGGGAATATAATTCTTAACGCATCACAGGAACGTAAAGTAATAATAAATTGATCTGGATTTTTTTCTTCTAAACTACGCTGCCATTCTTGCCAAACACGCTCTGGTACCAAATAATTTAATTCGCCTTGCTTTGCCATATCATACATTAATGCACGTGTTTCGTTAGCAAGCCTAAACCCCAAATGGTAAAAGCGAGCGGCAAAACGTGCCACGCGTAATACACGTACAGGATCTTCTACAAATGCTGAAGAAACGTGGCGTAATACTTTATTTTGTAGATCAAGTTGCCCATTATAGGGATCAATGATATTGCCATTATCATCCATCGCCATTGCATTGATAGTTAAATCACGGCGCCCCAAATCCTCCTCCAAAGTCACAGAACTGCTAAAATCACACGAAAAGCCATAATATCCAGCCCCTGATTTTCGCTCTGTTCTGGCTAAAGCAAACTCTTCATTAGTCTCGGGATGTAAAAAAACGGGAAAATCACGACCGACTTGACGAAAATTCCTTTGTAATAATTGCTCTGGGGTTGCGCCTACTACGACCCAATCACGTTCCTTTATAGGGAGATTTAATAATTGATCACGAACTGCGCCGCCAACTAAATAGACTTTCATTAAATGTCATTTCCCTTCATACTGTGGGTTACAAGATATTATATTTTTATGTACACTTTATGTGTATTTGTAATGAACAATAAAATCCAGCGAGAATTGCCTTAATTATAATATAGATTAGAGCCATGAGTAAAAGACGTCTTAACAAACAACAAACAACGCGTATTGAAAAAATCCAACAGACCTATCTAGCCAATAAAAAAAACAGCAACGATTTAAGGGATGGATTAGTCATCACTCGTTTTAGCAGACACGTAGAAATAGAAGACAATCAAGGTCTTCGAATTCGTTGCTCTATTCGCCCTAACCTGGAAACCCTGGTAGCTGGCGATCGAGTAATTTGGCAAAATGAAGGTAATAATCATGGCGTAGTAGTCAGCTTATACCCTCGTAAAAGCGTTTTGGCTAAACCAACCAGTTCCGGTGTAATCAAACCTGTAGCAGCCAATATTACTCAAATAATTATTGTAATTGCGCCCAAACCTGAAATATCTTGGCCACTATTGGACAGTTATTTAGTAATGGCAGAAAATTTGCAATTAAATCCGGTTATTTTGCTTAATAAAACTGACTTACCCTGTCTTACTCTTAGAGAACAATTAATAGCCGATTATCAACTTCTTGATTATCCGATTATTTTTGTCACTAAAACAAACACTAACAGTTTAGAGCAACTCAAAGAATTACTAAATCATCAAGTGAGTGCTTTTGTAGGGCAATCAGGTGTTGGCAAATCCTCATTAATTTCTGCTATCTTACCCCACGAAACCAATATTCTTACTGGCGATCTTTCAGAAATATCTGAATTGGGCAAGCATACCACTAGCAACTCACGATATTATCATTTGCCAAGTGGGGGCGCATTAATTGACTCTCCAGGTGTTAGAGAATTTAGTTTAGAGCACATTGACACTGAAGTAATTATTCAGGGTTATAAAGAGTTTCGCCCATACTTATCCCAATGCAAATTTCGCAATTGCACACATATTGATACACCACATTGCGCGATTATTAAGGCCGTCCATGATCATTTAATTGCCACAAAGCGCTATGAAAACTTTATCAAACTT
Source organism: uncultured Legionella sp. (assembly GCA_964618245.1). GTDB lineage: Bacteria > Pseudomonadota > Gammaproteobacteria > Legionellales > Legionellaceae > Legionella. The sequence goes on from CAZTYT010000235.1 coordinate 1,905, forward strand.
TGCACTCAATATAGTAAAAATGATCCTTGATTTTTAATAACTTGTCAGGCCAAATTGATCTACTCTTTCTTGCGCTGACGCTTTTACATGTTGTTTCTCTTGAACAGTTAAAATTGGCTCTTTTAATTTGATAAAATATTCACCTGCCATTGATGTAGAAGCTGATTTAAGATGGGTGGGGGTTAGTTTCTTTTGATAATACTCTATCAAATCGACTAGAGTAGTAATTTTTTCAGAAACCTCTAATGCTGGTTTTTCTTGAAAGAATTTAGGTGAGGGATGAAAAACACTATCTAAAGTTGAAACATAATTATTAAAATGAGTTGAGCAATGCTCTAAAAATTTCTGTTTAGCCATTCTTACTGTAGCATCAGTACAAGGGAGTATTGCCTTAATGATGTCATCGCTCAGCTTTTTTTCCATACTAGCCAGTAACATGGCAAATAATATATTTACCCTTAATTGTTTATCAAAATCAGAGGCATCTAGGGCGTAAGTATGGATTAACTCCTTTAAAAAAATACCTATCTGGTCACTTGCTTCATGATCTTTTGAGAAATTAACTAATGATGAAAGTAAAAGCTCCGGCGGAAACCAATAACCATCAATGGTTGATAAACAAAGTTTTTGTGCAGCTTCTAGCCATTTATTACTTTCTTCATCTTTTTCTAGCCATGTCAATAAATTATGTCCTTGTGGAATAACTAATGAATCAAGTAATTCTTTGTAGAGCTGTTCATAACTTATTTTTTCGCTAAAAGGCCAATTCTTTTCCAGTATTGAATACAAAGATATATGAAGTTCTTTTAAACTTTTGGGGATAGAATTTTGCTGATCCCAAGCTAATATCGTAGTTCGACTACCCAAAAAGCTATTCTTAAAATGATGGGCATAAAGGGAAATTAATAAGGTATGACATCTAATATAGGCTTGTAATTGATTTTCCTGGGTAGGAAGTACAGGGATTTTATTTTCTAGTTCTATATAAAAGTCATGTAGCTCCTTACATTTGGCTTTTAATAACTTATCACATTGAAATAAAAATGTAGCCAAGATTCTTATTTCCTCATCAAGTTCAAATTTTTTTGCTTCAAACATAGCAATAAAAACATCCATTAAATATCGTTTTTGTCCTTGATATTGAACTGGTTGACCATATAACATGTTCACGTCACTAATTTTATTGCTATACACCGAAGCAAAAACTTTTCCAAGAACTGATTTATAATCCTCAAAACTTGCAGCATTAGCCTTAAGCTGATAATAGCTTTCTATTATGATAAGCAAATTAGAGAGAATTTTTTTCGGTAAATGCCCTTCCTGCGTTAAGTTAGGAAAGATTTTTTTGCATAAAAAATCCCAAAACCCTGTAAATTCATGAATTCCATGATTGTTTTCAATTTGAAAAGGGTTATTAATTTGACATCGTTTAAGTTGTACTAATCCTTCTATAGGAAAGGCACTATGCTGTGGACCATGTTCCTTAGATAATCTTTTGGTACATAACATCAAACTATTCTTTAATAAATAACTGCATAGACTATGTTTTCTATATAACAAATCACCAATATCATCATTCTCATTGTAAATGAGATAAAAATTAGTCATCGTTTCTGTTTTAGTGAGCGGCTTATTATTATGAGGATCTGTGTCGTTAATGATAGTGGGCATAAGCAATTTTAAATAGGGAATATTTGCTATCTTAGC
>CAZTYT010000236.1:0-3609 GCA_964618245.1 uncultured Legionella sp.
TTGCCAAAACACCAAGACCCACAGCTAAGGCCTTATCCATGACATGTAATATATCTAGTTTTTTAATTTTTTGGGTTACAACCTGCTCTCTTGCCTTTAACTCTAAAAGAAGCTTCTTCTGCGCTTCATATTGCTCTTGTAAAAAGGCTATTTGTTGAGCGGGTTCGTGCCAATACTCCCCCTCAGGGAGAGTATTTAAATTCTTTTGCAATTCTGTTGCTTGCTCCTGAATGCGTTGCATTTCATTTTCTTGACGTCCAATTTCATTTTGCAGGTGCTTTCTTTCCTTGCCTAATTGATAACGTTCATACAATGCTTTTCCTAGCAAAAAGGAACTCAAACCTAAGGTTAAAGAACCCACTGCCAAACCCATAGCGGGCGCGGTAACCGGCACAAAAATTGCGACCATCGCAAGAGCGACTAATACTGCGGCATACGCCCATCGTGCATTATTATTCAAGGAAATAGGTAATTTTTCCCCTAAAATAAATGCCGATAAATAAATAGCTGGTATTAACAGGAAATCAATTGACGCCAAGCTTACCCCGCCAAACTGCAATCCATTACTTAACGCCACGGAAGCAGGGTGTGATAAACCGCTGATGGAGCTGTTTAGCTGTAAAACTTCCCCACCAATTTCACCTGAATTTTTAATAAATCGAGATAAAAAAGGAATTTTTTTCGAAAGAGAGGTAGCAGCAACTGGTTGTTCGTTAGGTACATAAACAATCGGTTTCTGCATTTGCAGCAATAACTCATCAAGGTATTTTTTAATGGCTACAGATTCTGTTTGTCCAACTCCCATGATGACCTCAATAATAAACACTCACACTAATAATATAGCAATAAAACCTTAAGAAAGACTGATGTATCTTGCTAATCGCCTGCAAACTCAACTATATTTATTTAGAGACTAATCAGAATAATAAGAATTATGACGGCCAAAAAAGCCATTTATCTTGCAGGTGGTGGGGCACGCGGAGCTTATCAGGCAGGGGTATTAAAAGCCATTAGCCACCTTTTACAAGTAAAAAAGATACCCTTTGACGTTGTCAGTGGGGTAAGTGTTGGCAGCATTAATGCGGTGGTATTAGCAGAAAATGCGGATGACTTCCCCACGGCTGTGGAAAAATTGGAAACGCTTTGGAGTGAAATTCATTGCCAACAAATCTATAAAGCAAGCAGTTATGAACTGAGTAAATCGGTCATACGCAATGTCAGCACCCTGCTTATCAAACAACGCCAGGCAGGCTATTTGTTAGATACTACGCCTCTTAAAGAATTTGTAGATGAAACAATGGATTTTAATAAAATTGCTAAAAATATTCGCGAAGGATTTTTAGGCACACTGGAAATTATCAGCAATTGTTATGAAACCAATCAAACGATTTCCTTTTATGATCACGTTAATCCTGATTTTGTGGATTGGCATTACCCCCGACATAGTAGTCAACGCGTCACCATGCGTGCAGAACATGTTTTAGCATCCAGTGCTCTACCCTTATTTTTCCCTACTATCCCAATTGATGGATTTCATTATGGGGATGGAAGCGTGGGGTTAGTCGCACCATTGCGGGGGGCTATTCGTTTTGAGGTCAACAAAATAATGATTTTAGGCACGCGCGCCTTACCAACCTTTGTTGATCGCGAAGCATTACGCAATCACGGCGATATCCCTTTCGCCCATATTTTAGGTAGTATGTTAAATGGCCTCTTCTTGGATAATCTGGATCGGGATATTGAAATGGTTAACCGCATGAATGAAATTGCCATGCTCCTTTCCATGTGGAAAAAACGCCACTCCCCATGGCGCCCAATTACTACAGTACACTTACGCCCTAGTAAAGATGTGGCCTCAGTGGCGCAAGAAAACTTCAAAACATTACCCGTATTATTACGTTATTTGCTTAACATTTTAGGAGCAAAAAATCATTCTGGCGACCTCTTAAGCTTCTTGCTATTTGAACGTGAATTCACTCGCGAACTTCTTGAGTTAGGTTTTCAGGATACGATTAATAATGCCCAAATAGTTACTGACTTTTTTGACTAACTTCTCGCTTTGTTCGCAAAAGGTTTATTAATTCTTCTGTTTCTGGCCTGATTCCATGCCAGATAAAAAAAGACTCCGCAGCTTGTTCCACCAACATTCCTAAACCATCTACGGCCGTACAACCCAAGCTTCTGGCGTATTGTACAAAAGGGGTATTCATCTGTTGGTTGTAAGCCAAATCATAGCATATGGTCGTTTGATCCAGGCATGTGCTTGGTAATTTGATGAGATCGCCTGTTAAACTGGAGGAGGTGGCATTAATCACCAAATCAAAAGCTCCGTTTAATTTATCTATCTCGATGCAATTCAATAAAGGAAAGTCATCTTTTAAGGCCAAAGCGTTTGCAAAAGTACGGTTCGACAAGACGAGTTCCCGCAAACAGTTTTGTGCCAACGGATAGATGATCCCCCGTGCAGCACCCCCAGCGCCTAAGATTAATACACGCTTATCTTCTAAAGACACATAACGTTTCAAATCATTAATTAGTCCAATGCCATCTGTATTATCTGCTTGTAATCGGCCCTGGCTCATCCATAAAGTATTGGCAGCACCAGCTTTAATGCATCGCTCACTATGCTGGCTCGCCAGGATGAACGCTTGTTGCTTAAAGGGCAAAGTAACGTTAAGCCCTTGTCCCTGATGGGTAAAAAATTCATGGACTAGCTGGGAAAATGAATGCATATCTGCTTTAATTTTCTCATAAGCCAGATTAAGACCTGTCTGTTTGGCAAAAAATTGATGGATTATCGGAGATAAACTATGGTCAACGGGATTACCCACCACTGCAAAACGCTGCAACACTACCTACTCCTCTTAGTTTGTTCATTAATATCATCTCTTGTTTTTGCCAATACACAAACAATTAATGTGTACCTAAAGTTAAAACCAGACAATGAAATCGCGCCTCTTGTTAAAGAGTTTAATCAATTTTTGGAAGAAAATAATCTTTTTACCACGTACCAAATTACCCCATATATTGATCAATATCCCTTGCATCTTACTTTATATATGGCAAGTTTCCACGAGGAACAAATCCCACTTATTATCAAAGAGGCCGAAAAATTAGCCCAACAACACCAGCCAATTTCCCTTTTAACATCACGATTTATATCTAATCATAACGGTTATGTGATGTTATCCGTTACCAATGGGGCTGAAGTCCAGGGACTTAGTAACCAGGCGTTAAAAGCATTAGCCAACTTACGCGATAAGAAAGCGCTAATCCCTGCCTGGGCAGCTCATGACATGGGAAGAAAACTTCTCTTTAATCAATATGGAAGCCCTTCCATTTTGAACTATTTCCAACCTCATTTCTCTATTTTTTCCATTACCCATCTCAGCAAAGAAGATAGCAAGCATTTATATGAGAATTTGCAACAATTAATCAAACAATTTGATAAAAACCATCACATTCAGATTAGGACTACAGCCTATTCTATAGGCGTAGGAATTGCCAATGAACAAGGACAAATAATTAAAGAACTCACTTCATTTTCCTTGGAGCAAAATAAATCCAGTTAAAATTCATGATGCCTCACTTTATACATACATGCCGCAA
>CAZTYT010000237.1:0-3600 GCA_964618245.1 uncultured Legionella sp.
CCCTACTTTATCTGCAAGTGCCTGATTTGTAATTTGATTATCTTTTTTGCAGGATATTGAGAATCTTTCTATCGGTTTTATCTAATAATTCATGAGCAACATTTTTATCCTGCAATTTTTCATGGGTTGATTGAAGATACTTTTTCATATATTACCTATTTCATAAAAAAAACATTATAAAAAGTAATTTTTATAAAATAAATAAGAAATTTTTTTATTTATTTTTTATGTTAGATTCTGTTTCCCAAGATGTAAATGGAGAAAATAATGATTAACATAAGATTAGCTACTATTAAAGAAACTAAAATCCTAAATGGACTTATCACTATCTCAGCAAGAGAATTAAGTCAGGGTATTTATTCTGAAGAAGAAATTGAAGGAGCTATTCATTATGTATTTGGTGTAGATACCGAGCTGGTTAGAGACAAAACTTATTTTGTGATTGAAAAAGATGGCGAAATAGCAGGTTGTGGGGGATGGAGTAGACGCAAAACCTTATTTGGTGGAAACCAATTTTCAGAGAGAGAAAAAGCAACCTACCTTGATCCAACAAAAGACATGGCAAAAATAAGAGCTTTTTTTTATTCACCCGAAATTTGCCAGACAAGGTTTAGGTAGCATGCTGCTAAAGCATTGTGAATCTGAAGCAAGTTTAAATGGATTTACCCAATTGGAAATGATGGCAACACTTCCTGGGGTTAAACTTTACTCTAATTTTAATTATAAAGCGGTCTCGGATGAAATCATTATGCTTCCCAACAATGTGCCGTTGCGATTTGTTCGGATGGTCAAATAAATATGCAAATCTTACTTGTTTCCAATGAAATTCATTTGTTTAAAATAAATGTTCCGCGTTATAATTAAACAAATTTCGAGATTTAAAATTTATGTTTCATATTGCTCTTTACCAACCAGAGATTCCACCCAATACGGGAAACATCATCCGGCTATGCGCCAATACTGGGGCAAAATTACATCTAATTCATCCCCTTGGTTTTTCACTTGAAGAAAAAGCATTGCGCCGCGCCGGCCTTGATTATCATGAGTGGGCATCTATTACCCAATATGAAAATTGGGAAGATTTTATCAAGCAGCATGCTCAAAAAAACATTTATGCATTAAGTACCAAAGCTAAAAAATGTTACTCTCAGGTTGAATATACTGAAGAAGATATGTTTTTGTTTGGGTCAGAGTCTGCTGGATTGCCTAAAGAAATTTTAGAGAAATATAGCGCACTTACTATTCCAATGAGGGAAAATAATCGAAGCTTAAATCTTGCAAATACTGTCGCTATTATTGTATATGAAGCGTGGAGGCAATTGGATTTTAAGTAACCCATCAACTGTAAGATCCTTTGGCGATAGCTACTATTATCCCTGATTTCGCTTCATTGCATCGAGGCTACGCCAAATTATTTCGATGCGTTCTTTTATGGAAACAGGAGGTATCCTGATGCACTCATAACCCAATTCTTTGTAAACGTCCAAATGTAGCTTCTCAAATTTTAGTGCTTCTTCGAAATTTATTTGCCTTGCTTCAGTATTCGTTATAAATCCTAAGTTTTCTATAAAGAAAACCTGATTTTCATACACGCAATCGTTTTGGATTCGCTCAATTTCGGCTAATAAAAAAGTAGAGGGTTCAAAACCAAGGTACTGGGCCAGAGCATAAGTACAAATGGGAGAACGATCATAAAAAATTACCCCAGCATGATCGCGATTGGGAACATCTTCTCTTTGTTGTTGCAAATGAAGGATCTCATCAATAAAGACAGCTTTTTCCCATGGAATCAAACAACCTTCTCTTCTTTGGCAAGCAATAACATCCGTTGCTGCTTCATGAACAACCTGAGCACCTTGCATCTCCAAAGCCTGAATGATTGAAGTTTTTCCAGAGCCGGGCGTACCTGTAAGAATATAACGTTTTAACTTCATTTTTTTAACCTGATTTCTAATTTTTTATCTCTCATTGTTCACCCTATCAATTAATACTCTCTTAATATAATAAATATACAATATTTACTTTAATAAATCAGATTAGCTTTCGTATGTCCAATTATCTTGAAAACAATGAAAACATTGTACTATTGAATATGCAGCGTGGGAAAAGATACATCGGCAATTCTTCCATAGTGCTTCCTCAATCCCCTCAAAAAGGAAATACTTGTGGATTATATGCTCTCAACCCATTGCGATTTCGGTTTGGAAAAAACTATCCAGCTGAAAGTAAAGAAAGGCTCATTGAATTAACTTTTTCTGACTATAGGAAAGGCCTTAACAAAATTGATAATGAGACTGCTACTATTTATCCCGAATTATTAGAAGAAATAGACGCAAATGGCAATCAGCAGGTGACAAAAGAGCACATAAAAAGTGCCTTAAAGGAATTAAGGGACAATTTAGAAATTGCTAACCATTTATCTGAAGATACAAAAGCGCTTCGAAATAAGCTTACTTATTTTATAAAAATTTGTGGGGAATTCCTCCAAATAGAAAATCAAAATGACTTTGAAGAATTCCTTTCGCAAAAGAAACACCAGGATCATATAGAGCTTGCAAAAAAAACAATAAATCGCCTAAGTTTAATTACAAATCTTGATGCAGAAGAGGTATTTAATAACCATGTCAAAAAAATGACTCAATCAGTCATTAACTCTCATGAAAATTACAGCAACATGTTAGAATTAAATCTTGATAATCCCGAATTTATGTCACCACTCTATCATCAAGCGGTTATCAATCTTGCAGCTTCATGTTATCAACTTGAGGGCTCACAATGGGAACCATCAATGCCAATAGAAACCCTCATGGAAACCCTAAGGACATTTGGCCCACTAGTTATTTATACAGAACCATGCATATTGTTTGATCCTGATGAATGTCATGCTATAAAAAATACGGAGCAATATCAGGTGTATTCCCCTATATCAAATGATGAACCTGAAAATGATGGAAGTCACTCTCTTCTTGTCATTGGCGCAGAAAAATGCGATGGAAAAAACTTTGTTTACCTTTCTGACCCCAATGTTCCCCCTGAGCTAACTGGTTCTGTGAAAGTTTACAAAATTCCCTATGAAGAATTATTAAGAAAAATTCTTAATGTTTACGGTGTATCCTTTCAAGAAGATGCAGATAAAATTACCGGACCTTTTGCTTTTCAGGCACAAAAGGGAAATTTTGCCAATATTTATAATTTTGTTAGTGGTGCCCAGTCCTATCCTCAATTAGCTAATTCGAAAAAAAAATAAATTTGACACCATTTTAGATGAAACCCCTTCCCACCATAATTTACACGAGATTATGGGAATATCATCTAATTAATTGTTTTCATATCTGGAGGATGAGGCCAGGAAGAAAGCATGGCTTGAAGGATAAGCGCATGATTATGCTGGATATCTTTGGCAGCATAAAATAAAGTGACTTTAGCGTCTCGTGCCATCTTTTGCACGTGCTGAATTAAGTTCTCTTTCTTCTGTAACTCTTGAATATATTGTTTAGCAAACTCAAGCCAGCGCTCTTGTGGGTCCTGATGAAACCATTGTCTTAACGCAGTACTTGGCGCTATTTCTTTCAACCATAAATCAAAGGGTATAGCTTCTTT
>CAZTYT010000238.1:0-3587 GCA_964618245.1 uncultured Legionella sp.
TCTCGAGCTTGTTGTTGTAAGGCCTCTTCCAAACGCGCAATTTCTGTCCCTAACTGATAAAAAACAGCCTGGATCTCTTGAGTATTCGCATCAGCATCCTGAATTTTTTCATTTAAAATCAGGCGCTCCGTCATTGTTTTGGTATGTATGCTTTGTTGCTGCTCATAGTTAACCGCCAAATCCTGCAATTCACGTTGCTTGACTTGCTGTTGAGATGTTAAATCTTGCCATTTAAGTGCTAAAATCTCAGCTTTACATAATTGCTCTTCTTCTTTAAGTATGAGATAGCGTTCAGCCGCTTTAGCTTGGCGCTCTAAACGCTGTAATTGTTTATCTAATTCATCACGAATATCAGCAACCCGAGTCAAATTTTCTCTGGTATGTGCAATACGCTGCAATGTTTCTTTGCGACGCTCTTTGTATTTAGAAACTCCGGCCGCTTCTTCCAGAAAAACACGCAGATCCTCTGGTTTTGCTTCAATGAGTTGTGAAATGGTCCCTTGACCAATGATAGAATAGCCACGTGCTCCGGCTCCTGTCCCTAAAAAAATATCGGTTATATCCTTACGTCGACAACGGCTTCCATTGAGAAAATAAGAAGAATCACCATCGCGGGTCACAACTCGTTTTACTGAAATTTCCCCATAGCTGGCAAAAGGCCCCGCCAATCGCCCAAGGCTGTTATCAAAAATTAATTCTACTGACGCTTGACCTACTGGTTTACGATGTGCTGAACCATTAAAAATAACGTCCGTCATTGATTCGCCGCGCAAATTCCGTGCAGAGCTTTCTCCCATAACCCAACGTACCGCATCGATAATATTGGATTTTCCACAACCATTAGGCCCAACCACAGCCACCAATTGACTGGGAAAATGCACTACGGTGGGATCGACAAACGATTTAAAACCCGCTAATTTTAATTGCTTTAAATGCATATCAATGGCGACTTGATAAAGTAAATCCTCATTATAACTGAGGAAATTTAAAAAGGCTGCATTTGACAAAGAGGATTGTCATTATATAATGTGACAACCGACAAAATTGGGCAAAAAATGAAAAATGTAATCAACAAATTGGCAATAACAGTGTTTTTTATCGCCAGTACTTTAGCACTACCAGTATTTTCTGAGCCAGCTAATCTCAGTATTTTAAAGGAAGAAATCAAACAATATCATGATTCGGGTCTTTATGAGCAAGAATTGGCTCAGGTTATTAAGCGAGCTCAACTGTATATTGCCCATCAAGCTGCTGTTAATCAAAGAAAATCTTCTCCACAGAAATTAGCAGTCGTATTAGATATTGATGAAACCAGCTTATCGAATTACGAGTACATGATTAAACGCGATTTTACTGGAACAAAAGAACAATTTCACAACGATGTCCTAGAAGCTAGCGCACCAGCTATAAAACCAACTCTTGCCTTGTATGAAGAGGCTATGCGTTATGGAATTAAAGTATTTTTCGTTACTGGTCGTTCTCAAGAAGAAAAAGACGCGACTCAAGAAAATTTAATTCGAGCAGGTTATACGCAATGGGCCGGATTGTATTTACGCCCCGATAATTATCAAGATAAATCGATTGTCGCTTTTAAGTCGCAAACCCGCAAACTCATTAGTGAAAAAGGCTATGTTATCTTGGCTACTATTGGCGATCAATGCAGTGATTTAAAAGGTGGGTATGCAGAAAAAGGCTTCAAATTACCTAATCCATACTATTATTTACCCTAAGAATCACTGCTTTCAATAACCTGCTTACACATTATTCGTAGGTCGGGCCTTGGCCCGACAAGCTTTTAATTTTTGGTAATAAATAAAAAAATGGGATTCATTGTTTTAGTAACTCTCGTTGTCGAGCCAAGGCCCGACCTACAACTCAGTTGATCTTGGAGGTAATGTCTCTTCTTTAAAATGGTGCAACACTAATTTATCCAAAATGCGCTCCATCAATAAATCAATTTGCTTTTCATACATTGCCCGATTATAGCCGCCCTCCAACCCCCAATATATCTTTTCTATAACTTCCATGTGCTCATAATACAATTCAAATAATTTATTATAAAATTGCACTAGGTCTTGGGTACTAAACCGTGTTTCATGCGATTCAATCTTATTCATAAAACGGCCATAAACAAATTTTCCGCATGGAGCCGTTTCATCTTCATGAGAATCCCAACCAGTGGGTAAAATAAGCACCAGTTTTTGGTTATTGCTGTAAACGTTTTTAATCTCATTTTCTAAAAGAGATAGTACAAAAACAAGTGCTGGATGTATGTCAGACTTTATAGAACGACTAATCAGGCTTAAATCAGCAGCAAAATATCGAAGAGCCTCTTTTTGCCAACATTTAATGCCTCGTGTTATAACCCTACCATTATTCTCAAACTCTTCGGCAATGCATTTATGATCTTGCTTAGGATAAACACGTGAATCAAAAATATCAATGTGACAAATATCAAGATTAAATCCCGAGTTAAATAAGTCCCAGCTTAAACCATTATCACGATTTATATCGGTACCAATAATAATGTATTTCATTGAGGAGTTCTTAATAGCCAGATATTTTATTAATATTTCCGTTTTATTTAGAACACAAAATCCGCTTCCCTCATTGCTAAAAGCATGATGCGTAGGCAAACCAAATGAAAAAAGTACTTTAGCAGGATTAAACAACGTAGTGGCAATATCCTTGATCAGGATTTCAAAAGTTCCAGCAGTGACTACTATATCAGATCCTAAATCCAGAGACTCAACAGACTGGGCTAACATACAATCCTGAATTAGCTCGCTTATATAGTCAAAGGAATGTACGGCAAGAATAGCATGCATTAACTCATCAGTTTCAGCCAGGTTTTTTAAGTGTTTTAAAACCTGTTTTTTATTCTCTCTCATTGCTAAAAAGAGTGCTCTCCATTCATGAGGTAAAGTTACTTGATCCGTATCAACCAGGGGTAAAGAAGGATTATTAAGTTTAAAATCTTTTATTCTTTGCGTCATATGAGTTAAACGCTCACGCTGATCTTCCTTAATACCAGCAGGCATTGCTTGCATTCCATTAATATCACTTGCTGATGGAATTTGAATACAACAATCCTTTATTGTTTCGGTATACGAACTTGCAAGCTCCCTACTTCTAAAAAGAACACTTGGCACTATTTTAGTGTACATTTTCATTTCCTATGAAAATTAAGCGATTAATAAAGGAAACAAATAAGCTAGTAGCTCATTCCCGGACCAGAATAGAGCGAAGAGCTCTATAATACAAAGTATAGATTATAGAGCTTATGGAAAGGATGCAATTAACGCACAGGGATATAATGAGCGATAGACTCATCTTCAGCCGCATGACGAACGTCTGTTAATTCAGGAGCCAAGCCTTCGCGCTTAGATAAATAGTTGTCACCCCAGAAAAGCAACTTGCTTCCTGCCGCAGCAGTTAAACCCAAGGTTAGCGTTGCGCCAACCTGATATTCAAATAAGCTAAGACCTACTGTTGCAGCCCAAGCGCTCAAACCAAAACTCCCGCCCCAAGTGAGAGTAAAGAGAGCCACGCTGGAAGCTATTAAAGCTACACCCATAATGGTCAAT
>CAZTYT010000239.1:0-3586 GCA_964618245.1 uncultured Legionella sp.
CGCTGTCGGATTTATTGCCTTGTTTGGGGTTTCCATACAAAACGCTATTATCATGATTTCCAATATTCGTCGTGTCCGCACCCTCAATAAATCATTAAGTAGGGCAGTAGTGGATGGTGCTGCGGAACGTTTAAGGCCTGTACTCATGACGGCAACCGTAGCTTCTTTTGGTATGTTACCTGCTGCTTTAGCAACAGGAGTAGGTACGGATGTTCAACGCGGTCTGGCGACGGTTATAGTAGGAGGCTTGGCGGTTTCCACTTTATTAACTTTGTTTATTTTACCCGCTTACTACTACGCTTTAGTTCAATTCAAAGAATATGGAAAAATGACTCTTTCCTGGAGGAAAAAGCATGAGCATTAACATTTTTCCTCAAATCACCAAGCCTGTACTTGGAAGTTTAATCTGCCTTTTATTTAGCGCATGCGCCGTTGGGCCAAATTATAAAAGGCCGGCAACCCCTCTCCCATCGCAATATGTAGCTGATCTAAAACCGCAAACAGTCAGCAGCAAAGCTAAATTTGGCGAAGCTCAATCTTTTATTACTCAAGATAAGCCCTCACCGTGGTGGACTTTATTTCGTTCACAATCCTTAAATGAATTAATTGCCGCAAGCTTAGAGTACAACCCCTCAGTAAAAGCAGCACAGGAAGCTTTGCATGCTGCATTGGAAACTGCCTATGCAGAAAAAGGGGCCCTTTTCCCTTATGCAGGTCTATCTTTTAGCCCTACTCGACAAAAAACAGCAGATTTGTTAACAAGTGTTCTGGCAAGTAATCAATACCTTTATTCTTTATACACTGGCCAAGTATATGTATCTTACACGCTGGATGTGTTTGGGGGCACGCGACGCCAACTTGAATCATCAATGGCACAAGCTGAATTTCAACGTTTCCAACTGGAAGCCACTTACCTCACTTTAACCGCTAACGTAGCCAATGCAGCTATTCAAGAAGCAGCTTTACGCGAACAAATTAGTGCAACTAAAAACATTATTCGCACGCAAAAAAAACTATTAGCCATTGCCGAGCAGCAATTAAAATTAGGTGATGCGGCATTAATTGATGTAGCAGCTCAACAAGCCGCTCTGGCAGCATCGGAAGCCACTCTACCCCCGCTGGAAAAACAGCTCGCCATACAACGGGATCAATTAAATGCCTTAACCGGACGTTTCCCTGATGATAAACGTACCCCTAAATTTTCATTTAGCTCGTTGCATCTGCCTACACGCTTGCCGATTGCTATACCGTCTGAACTGATTGAACATCGCCCAGACATTCGCGCAGCAGAAGCCCAGATGCATGCTGCTAATGCGCTAATTGGCGTAGCTATTGCTAATCGTCTGCCTAAATTCACGATTGACACAACCAACATAGGTACCGCAGCAATCACTCTGGGCACTCTATTGGATCCACAAACTCGCTTTTGGGCTTTAGCAGGAATTGTTAGCCAACCCCTTTTCACCGGAGGCGCCTTACGTCATAAACAACGAGCAGCACAAGCTGCTTATAACCAGACAGCGGCCATGTATCGAACCACTGTTATCAATGCCTTTCAAAATGTAGCAGATACCTTAAAAGCTCTACAGGCTGATGCACGCGCTTTACAAGCAGCTGGCAAGGTAGAACAAGCCGCATGGAAAAGCCTTACTATTTCACGCCAACAGCTCACGTTGGGAGATACTAGTACTGCTACACTATTACTGAGCCAATACGCTTATCAGCAAGCAAAATTAACCTTAATTCAGATGCAAGCCAATCGCCTATCAGATACTGTTGCCTTATTTCAGGCATTAGGTGGTAATTGGGAAAATGACTGAGTTTTGGATTAATATTGATTAGGCTGTTTTCCTCTCGTACTTATCAGATACTTAAAGCCTATACCACTAAATCAATCAAGTTTTCTTCACTAAAGGGATTATCTTCCTGTTCACGTGAAACATAACCAATTTGTTTCATACGGTTATCCCGTTGCTCAGTTGCCTTGCTGCCAAAAAAGGTCCCTGCTAAAAAAACGCTTACTGTAACTATAGCGTTTACACTAGTGGATGGTTTTGAAGGAATTGGTTCAGCAGCACTTGCTTTAAAAAATAAACCACCCCCATAGGTAAGATTAGCCGTTCCATTCATGACCATATCAAGACCTAAAGTAAGATGACTGTGCAGGGGTAATTCAAGCGTTGTATCTTGAGCCTGCCAATTAATATTTACCGGATAAGTATTTTGCGCACTAGGACCATGATAATAAAGTCCCTCGATGGAGGAAGAGCTATTAAAAGGATATGTCCATGTTGGATTTAATAAGCTGGTGTTATAAATCACGACATTCACAACCGTATAGCAACCCATGATAATTGCCACTGAGTTGCAAAGCGATTGCGTATTTGCCAAGATTAATTCTTTTTTTGCAACCTTGGCCAATGCCTGACGAACATTTCCCTCAGTATGTCGTTTATCGTATCGACCTTGTTGCCATTTGGCCAGTGTAGTACCTACACAACGAAAGGCCATCCCTACTCCAATACAAGCACAGCTCGCATACCATAATGTGGTAGGATCGATATAATCTGCCACATTGTAATGTGACTCACCGTCGCTTTGTTGCGTGAGAATAACCGGCATGGTGCTATTAAAAGTAAAACCGGAATCAAGAGAACCAATAATATTTAAGCTACCCTCGGCACTGACTATGCCAGCATATGCCGTATTAAAGTTCTTATTAATCGCTTCAGCTATTGCCAAACCTGTACCGGCAAAACCACAGGCAACAGTTCCTGTAGCCTGAAAGGTAGCTGCTAGTATATTAAATGAGGAATCCGTCGTTGTGCGATATGCAATTTTAATCCTATCCGTCCATCCCATAAATCATGTACCTTATTGCTCGAAAAGCTACCAGGATTTGTATCAAAGCATAACTATTTCAAACAGTCAACGCACAGAGTGTATATGGGATAGTCTAGGTAAAAAATTTTATTGGCGTTTCAAAGCACGTAAATAAACAACCATTTTAACGGCTTGATTGGTAAAAATCCAAGGAACGCCGCGATTTAGTTCACGATATAAGCTGTATTTCGAATCGACAAAACCTACACCAGTTAATTGGTTGACTTCCTGTAACTGAGCCAATGATTTTTTACGCAAAAGCAAATAATGACCTAAAACTCCCCCATATTGTTCTTTTAGACTTAATTCACAAAATTGGCGGGTATTATTATGGGATGCAACCAATAGCAATGCAGATTTGGGAAAATGATGCAAGTTTTGAAAAATAGCGGCGTTTAAAGTTAGTAAATGATAATCTTCGCCAGGAATTAAACCATTTAATACCGTCACTAAAGCTTGCTCATCATCAAAAGGCGTTTTTAATTCGATGAGTAAATGCATTTTTTTACCAAACGCCGCAACCATCTCCGCAAGTGTTGGAATTTCAGGTACCAAAGCACGCAATTCCGCAAAAGTTACCTCTGAAATAGCTTGCTCATGTCCCCATAGGCGCTTTAACGTTAAATCATGATGCACCATTAATACACGATCAGCCGTAGCCTGGATATCCAACTCAATCCCCCAACAACCAGCTTCTTGCGCC
>CAZTYT010000240.1:0-3584 GCA_964618245.1 uncultured Legionella sp.
ATAGAGGAAAAATTTTGCTTTTTTAAAAATAGCTCCCCATAATATGGACATTTTTTATATAGGAAAAATAGTGTCTTTAGCTTTATTAGAAAGAGATATTAATAGAAAAATATGGAGATCATGTTTCCAATATTTAAGAGATATTAAGCATAATCCAGCTAAATTTTATGATGTAGAAATTTTTAAAATTCTATTAAGCAAAAAAGTTACATCCCGATTAATAGCAACTACTGCTCATGTATTGGCTACTTTAAAAAAGAGGAAGTTTAATTTTGTATTTGAAGAACTGCAAGATTCGTTTATTAATGCGCTAACAATATACAATTTTTCCCAAGAAACTCAGGGGCTTTCTAATATTTTATGGTCATTAGCCACTCTGGAATATCGATGGGAGCTATTGCCTGAAAAATTACAAACCAAGCTGCTTGAAGAGTTAGAGCAAAATTGTGAATTTTTCAACTCTCAGGAAATAGCCAACTCCATATGGGCGTTAGCTCATCTGCAGCTTGAGTGGATAAAATTGCCTGAATCACTACAAAAAAAATTACTAGAAACCATAGAAAAACTGGCGCAAAAAATGAGTTCCCAGGAAGTTGGTAACAGCTTATGGGCTCTTGCCCGCATGGATATGGATTGGGAGCAGCTTTCTGCGTTACTCAAAGCAAAATTATCACTCGCTTTAATTCAACATTCCCTCTATTTCAATCCACAAGAAATTGCCAATGTCTTATGGGCTTTTTGGAATATGAATGTCACCTGGAACGACCTCCATCCATTAGCACAAACTCATTTAATAATAGCAATTAATGCCAATATTTTTAAAATGAATGCACAAGAGGTCACAAACTTATTTGCCACCCTAATACATCTGAATTTAATTTGGAATCAAATACCACACCAAGTGCAAGAAAAATTGTTACTGGCATTAGAAAAACAACTTAAGTTCATGAATGCAACCTACCTTACTGTTTGCATGCGAGCATTAGCTCGTCTTGAATGTCAATGGAGCTTAATTCCAGAACAGCTAAAAGCAAAATTGTTACTCGCACTCGAACAAAATATTCAAGATCTAATTGCATTAAATACTACTGATGCATTATGGTCGCTCGCTGTTTTAGGGGTGTTTTGGGATGAGTTATCTAGCGCATTACAAAAACATTTATTAACTGCTCTTGGAAATCATTATCAAACAATGAGGATCTATTCATTAGCTAGCTCAATGTGGGCTCTTGCGCGAATGGGGGCATGCTGGACACCTCCTGCTGACGCATTTCATAAAATGGCACAATCAACTGATATAGCCCCTTTAGCTAACTTTTTGTGGGCATTAACTCGCTTTAATCATAACGAAGTTAATGACTTTGAGTTAATTCAAAAAATATTCGACCAAGTGAGCCTAATAGGTTTACCTGCTCCACAAGAAGATATTAAACAAATTGTAATCGCCTTTTATTATTTCAAATGGCAATTCCCTAAACTACAATTTACTATTGAACCTTATGATCTTTTTTTGCAAAAAGAAGACTCCAGAGGAACATCAAACATTCAAACCATTCTTATAAAGAGTATTAATGAAGCAGCAACGGAAACTGATATTCTTCTAAAAGAAGAGTTTTTGCTTTGTGGATTCATGGTAGATTCATTTTGTAAAAAAAATAATATTGTCTTGGAAATTGATGGGCCTCATCATGGCTTACGAAAGCAACAAATGCGAGATCAATTGCAAAATAAACTCTTATCTCAATATGGTTATACAACACTTCGATTAAAACTTGAAAGTTTCAATTACCTTAATGATGAACAAAAAATGCTCCTCATTGAGTTAATTGCTATAGGAATTGAACAGAATAGTTTTGCAGAATTAAAACTGTATTTAGAGCAAATAAAAGAAACACTTAAAGACAAAGGCATTGTAGATATTATACCTGCCACTCAAAAATCATCAAATGCGGAATCAATGGCCAAAATTGGATTTTATGCAAATACCATAATAGGCAAAGAATTGCGCATATGTATGCCCCTATTGACGAGTAATAACTCATGTTAAAATTACTTTAAGATAGTTACAACAGATATGGCTTAGACTTTCAATGAATATCTATAAACTTTGTTGGGCCAACAATGGCCCAACAAACCAATTAATGACATGGTAACTCTGAGTTGTGAGTTTCATCACCTAAAACAGTGGGAGGTATTAGTGTGTTTTTCTCAACGGCTGATTTTTGAGACTTGTTTCCTTTAGCTGAAGGGCGACGCAAGTCAGCATCATCAAAATCATCCACTTTAATCACTTCCTGTCGAGCTAACTCAGCTTCTCGCAATTGATTAGCTTCTTCTTTAGTTAGCAAGTTACAATTTAATGCCTCTTCAATTTGCTCAAGTAAAGTAAGTGATTTAAGAACATTATCTTTCATTGCACGCGTTACTTTTCGTTCCAGATCCTCTACTGCACAAATTTTATGAAAAGCCTCTTCCATTCTACCAACAGGGCAATTTTCTCCGCTTTGTTTGTAAACCAAACGTGTTAATCGCGACCGTGCATCACAGGGTTCGATCAAAATTTTGGCTAATTTATGCCCCAAAGCATCGCTAGGTTTATTTCTACGAATTCCAAAAGGATTAATAATTAAACGCAGTACAACACGTGCCCATCGTTGTGGAAAGTTGCTTATCACTCCTTGTAATGCCATTTCGCACTCATGCAATAGCTCTTGGCAGCTCCATTCCACTAATGGATAATCTTCTTGAGGTTCACCATCTTCATGAAAACGTTTTAATACGGCAGAAGCCAAGTACAATGAGCTTAACATGTCTCCCAAACGAGCAGAAAGCTTCTCTTTGCGTTTTAGATCCCCTCCCAAAACCATCATGGAAAAATCAGCTAAAAATGCCAAATTAGTACTATATTTGTGAATCAATTGATAATAACGCCTCATCTTGCTCACTGGTGCTTGAGAGTAATGGGCATCCGTACAACCAAAGAATAAAGACTTGGTTAGGTTTGCCAAAACAAATGCCATATGGGCAAAAAATACCTTATCAAATTCAATTAAATTATGATTCCGTATACTTTCCAATTCTTTAAAAACATAAGGATGGCAGCGAATTGCTCCCTGACCAAAAATAATTAAGCTACGAGTAAGAATATTTGCCCCTTCAACGGTAATAGCGATAGGAGAACCTTGAAATCCTCTACCCAAATAATTATTTGGCCCCAGGCAAATTCCTTTCCCACCATGGATATCCATCGCATCTAACGAAATTTGTCTTGCTCGTTCAGTAGTATGATATTTTAATATAGCGCCAACTACTGAAGGTTTGGCTCCATGATCAATAGCCGCTGTCGCCATCATTAAAGCGGCATCGATTATGTAGGTATTTGCCGCGATTCTTGCCAAAGGCTCTTCAATACCTTCGAATTTTCCAATAGGTTGATTGAATTGTTTACGTATTCTTGCATATGCGCCACAAGCTAGTGCAGCCAATTGCGCCCCGCCATTAGCGCTAGAGGGTAAAGAAATAGCGCGCCCAGCACTTAAGCACTCCATCAGCATCCGCCACCCTTGACCAGCCATGGCAGCACC
>CAZTYT010000241.1:0-855 GCA_964618245.1 uncultured Legionella sp.
AATGAACGCCAAAAGAAGCCAGGGATTACTAAAAGCCGTATTTTTTGCTGTCATGCCTTTAACGTACTGATAATAATCATTGAGCCAATTGAAGCGCTGATAAGAAACAGCATGAATCAGGAAACGTTCACTAAATAAGCACAACAAGATAACTAATAATTTCATTATGTTAATCCTTACGCATTTTATCTGACAATGCTATTGGGGTTGGGTATTTCAACACAACAACATAGGAAGAAACAATAAAAGTCAGAATAGTTGTTGCCTGAATCAGATTAGATGCTTTATCTGAAATCAACTTAGAGCTTAAAGCAATACTTGCAACCAGCAAGGAAAACTCACTTGCTTGCCCCAAGCGTATTCCAACTTCTTTTGCAACCTGTTTTTTCTCACTAGCTCGATATAACAATCCATAAAATAAAGCGGGTTTTATAATTAAGACTAACACCGACAAGATCAATGCCGGAACAAATACTTGTTGAGCATAACTAAAGTTAAAAGTGGCACCGATAGAAAAGAAGAACATGACTAAGAAAAAATCTCTTAAAGGTTTCAAACTTTCTGCAATAAAAAGAGAAATCGGGCTTGCTGCTAAAGCAACTCCAGCTACAAAAGCACCTATATCCTCAGAAAGACCAATCTTCTGTGCCAATACAGATAAACTTAAGCACCAACCAATTGATAATAAAAATACATATTCCTGTGTTCTATCAAAACGAGCCAACAAACGAATCAGAATATGCTTTTCAACTGCAAAGGCAAAAAGACATAATGCAGGTAAAGCAAGCCCTACCAGGAACAAATCATCCCAAGACAGGCCCCCTGTTTGGCGCGCCCCATTGATTAAAATGAGCA
>CAZTYT010000241.1:865-3578 GCA_964618245.1 uncultured Legionella sp.
TGAGCACAATTATCGCAATAACATCTTGCATTAATAAAACACTAATCATGACTTCCCCTGTATGCTGATGATGCAAAATAGTTGTGGGAAGTAATTTTAATCCAATGATAGTGCTTGAAAACATCATAGCGCCACCAAGTATCCATGCCTCAGTATTTGTGAGACCAAAGTAGCGTCCAACACAATATGAAATTAAAGCAAAAAGAATCGAGCTAATGACAGCAATCCAGGTTACCTTTCTTAACATATGTACTAGATTTTGAGGTTGCAAATGCAAACCCAGGAGAAATAGAAGAAAAACAATACCAATATCACCAACTTGTTGTACAGTAGTTACATCAGGCACCAGTTTTAAACCCCAAGGACCAAATATAGCGCCTAATAAAATATAAGCAACCAGTAAAGATTGTCTAGTATATAGAACGAGAGTTGATAATAGCGCAGCGCCTGCAAAAATCAGGAATATGGTATAAAATACTGCACCGTCATTCATCGAAAGACAACCTCACTTAATTATGAATTCGCTATTATTCCATATACCGTCGCTAAATCAAAACAGAAAAAGTACCTTTAACTCCATTGCGTGCCAATTTTTGCTTTAAAGTATCCACTGTATTTTTATTATCAAACGGTCCTACACGGACGATATAATGTTTTTGATAATGTTCAATTGATATAGGCGAATTTGAAAAACGTACTAATTTGCTTTTTAATTGCTTGGCAAGAGCTTCTGATGAAAAAGCACCAGCTTGCAAATAATAACGTCCTTGCAGAGTAGGTCCCATGACTGCTTCAACTTCAACTTGAGCTGTCCCTTTCGGGAAAATTCCCAATTTTAAAGCGGCTGCATAAGAAACATCAATAAGACGATTAGAATGGAATGGCCCACGATCATTTACTTTAACAATTGCGACTTTACCATTACTTAGATTTTTTATGCGTACATAGGTAGGTAAAGGCAATGTTCTATGAGCAGCTGACATAACATACATATCATAAGGCTCACCACTTGAGGTTCTTTGCTTATGAAATTTAGTACCATACCATGAAGCTATGCCACGCGCTTTATATCGATGAGAATTGGCCATCACTTGGTAAGTTTTACCGTCTACATAATATTCGGTGGGATTACCATAGCGACTTAAGGGCTCTTTAGCAGGAATCGGATCATTAAAACTTATATTTCTTTTATTTTTAGGCGCACCATCATTTGACTGCGTATAACGATTCACTTTATTTTTATAACGATTATAAATAACTTCATTTCGATTTTGTTGGGTGCCTTTTATTGATGGCTTATTTTCAGTTATTGAGTGATGAGATTGATCTGCTGTTTGACAACCAGACAATAATAACACGACAACCATAAATATTTTTTTCATAATTTTCAATATTGAAATCAACATTAGAATTAATATACAAAAATATTAAAAGATTTCGAAGAGCTTAGTGTAAAAACCCCACGCAGAAGCAAAAACCAAGAACAAATCAAACAAAAATAATATGGTTTGTTTGTATTTGGCTCTAATAACTTTAGTTACCACAAATTCCAACTTTTTATTAATTTTTTTTCTTTTGCTAATTGGTTGCCTACAAATGGCTGTGGTAAAATATCCAACTTTGTAACCACTTCAGGTAAAAACATGACCCGCGCAACGTCTATTTTATTGACTACATTGTTTCTTATCACTTTATTTGTGCAAGCGAATAATACCTTTGCTGAGACCACAGGAGAGTTGGAAAAACCCAGAACTGTAGCCGATTTGGAAAGACCTTCTCCTACTGTAATAAATAAGCCGTTGGTTACTCCCGCAGCACCTGTCCTTAACGCTAAAGCCTACATTTTAATTGATGTGAATAGTGGGAAGATTATTGCGGAAAAAAATAGCGAGGAACGCTTACCGCCTGCAAGCTTAACCAAAATGATGACTTTATATGTTATATCCAATGCACTGCATCATGACCAAATTCATTTAACTGATAATGTTCGTGTTAGTAAGGAAGCATGGAAAATTGGTGGTTCTCGTATGTTCATTAAAGAAGGACAACAAGTTCCAGTTGAAGACTTGCTTAAAGGAATCATCGTTGACTCGGGTAACGATGCTTGCGTTGCCATGGCTGAGCATGTAGGGGGAACTGAAAATGCATTTGCAGATCTGATGAATCAGCAGGCGCAAAACCTGGGAATGAAAAACAGTCATTTTACTGATAGTACAGGACTACCCGATCCCAATCACTACACCACTGCCAAAGATTTAGCTATTCTAGGTCGATCTTTAGTTACCGATTTTCCGCAATATTATGATTGGTATAAACAAAAATGGTTTACTTACAATGGAATCCGCCAACCAAATAGAAACCGCTTGCTGTGGCGTGATAACCAAGTAGATGGTATAAAAACAGGCCATACTAGCGAAGCTGGTTTCTGCCTTGTTTCTTCTGCTAAACGCGACAATATGCGTTTGTTGGCTGTAGTTCTAGGAGAGCCCAGTGATTCTTCACGAGCAGACGACAGTGAAAAACTGTTAAATTATGGTTTCCGTTTTTTTGAAACGCATCAGTTGTATAAAACTGGTCAAACAATCACTGAACTCCCTCTTTATAAAGGCGCAGTTGATAAAGTGCCTGTTGGCTTAAACGACGATCAATACATTACTATTCTAAAAGGCCAAAGATCAGCTAAACGTTCACTATATACATATCCCAAAGTATA
>CAZTYT010000242.1:0-3576 GCA_964618245.1 uncultured Legionella sp.
CTAAACTCATTTCAATTATACTTGCACTGGCAATGGCTCCGGGAGAACCAATATGGAAGGATTCAGGGGATAGAAAAGCACAAAATGCAACCAAAACAGCAGCCATACCTACTAACGAGTGAAAGGCTGCCACTAATTGAGGGATTGCAGTCATATTAATTTTGAGGGCAATAAAGGTTCCAATGATCCCTCCTGCAATTATTAAGCCGATTAAAAGCGCATGGTGATGTGTAGTTGGCATCATCAGGGTTGAGCCCACTGCCAGAATCATCCCGGTAATTCCCAACAAATTACCTCGTCGTGAACTGGCTGGGCTTGCTAAACCTTTGAGCGCCAGAATAAAGCACACGGCAGCTAACAAATAAAACAAGGGAACCAAATTTGTCATAAGAATCCTTCCTCAATTGATGGTCATTCAGGGTGCTTTGGCTTTATTTTTTATACATACGCAACATGCGTTGGGTTACTACAAACCCTCCAAATATATTAATGGAGGTTATAAATATGGCCAGTCCACCTAACCAGGTTATATTGCCAGTCAATTCTTTTCCTGCAGCAATCAGCGCCCCTAGAATAATTATGCTGGAGATAGCATTTGTTACTGACATTAAAGGTGTATGTAAGGCAGGTGTTACTTTCCAGACTACATAATATCCCACGAAACAAGCTAAGACAAAAATCGTCAAAATACTAATGTAATTTTCATGCATTGACTTTCTCCTTTGTTTGCTGAAAGGGCAAGTATTGTCCCTGGTGGCATATTATTGCTTGCTGAATAATTTCATCATTCTGATTTAGTTCGATTTCAGCTGTTTTGTTGGCTAATAAATTTATTAGATGTACCAAATTATTGGCATAGAGTTCACTTGCAGTAGCAGGAACCTGGCCTGCCATATTACTTATTCCAACTATGGTGATTTCATTATGTTTAATAGTTTCATCAGGCGAACTAATTTCACAATTACCCCCACGCGCAGTAGCAAGATCGACGATGATAGAACCGGGCTTCATTTGCTCTATGGTTTTTTTATACAATAAGACAGGTGCTTTTTTTCCAGGGATTAGGCAGTAGTAATCACTACATCCGCTAGTTTGGCATAGTGATCAATTAATTCTCCTTGCAGCTTTTTATATTCTTCGCTGGTCTCTGCAGCATAACCGCCTTGGGTTTCAGCATCATTTTCCTGACTTACTTCAATAAATTCAGCGCCCAGGCTTTCTATCTGCTCTTTTGCTGCTCGTCTTACATCAAAAGCATATACCACTGCGCCAAGGCGTTTAGCAGTTGCAATAGCTTGCAATCCAGCGACACCTGCTCCTAATATCAGGAACTTTGCAGGTTGAATCATTCCAGCAGCAGTCATCATCATTGGAATTGCGCGGTGAAATAGGTTGGCTGCTTCTAAAACTGCTCTATAGCCTGCCAAATTGGCTTGGGAAGACAAGCTATCCATACTCTGGGCACGGCTGATGCGAGGTATGAGGTACATGGAAAGTAGTGTGATTTGTTTTTCCAGGCACCAGGCCACTAGCTTACTTTGCGGATCCAGATCGATATGTCCTATCAGTAAAGCGCCTGGTGATAAGCCTTCCAAATCTTTGGGCTCTGGTTCATTAACACAGAGTAAGATATTTGTTTTAGCCAGTAAGGTTTTTTTTGTATTACTAATATGAGCGCCAGCTTCTTCAAAATCTTTATCTGAAAAGCCAGCAGCTTGCCCTGCATTTTTTTCAATCCATACTTCAAAACCAGTTTTTACATATTGTTTAGTTGAGCCTGGAGTAATGGCAACACGCGTTTCACGTCCATTTTCTTGGAGGGTAGTAATGATCATGGTAAATCCTTTTTACCTAAAGTAGTTTTATCTTATTGGAAATTATTTTTTTTTTCCAGATTGTGAGCAAAGCAAATAAAAAGGGCGTATAAGAAATACGCCCTTGGTTCGAATTGGTATAGACAGTAAGATTGAAGTCAGTCCTAAGTCACTAAGATGGACTCCTCCGGAGCGTTTTAGGCTTCTTAGTACAAGCTAAGCATGCACACCGCACTCTCAATCTGGCTCCCAATGTCGTGGTGTTGGCTGCACAATGTGTACCGTCTATGGTTATAATGATAGGCCACTGTTTGATCTTATGCCACTGGATTTGGGGTTTTTATTGCAAAGAATCTGTTAAAAATTTTTACCCTTAGCTGTTTCTCCTGAAGGAAATTCCACTGAAAGAAAAACTAAAAGGTGGACGTCGAGCCACTTTTACCGGTTGATTTTTGCTTTGACGGATAAAAATTTGGGTGTAATAAATTTTACCTTGTTTATCACGTGCTACTCCGATTCCAGTGAGATTGTAATTACCTACAATGTTTCTTTTATGCCCTGGGCTTAATACCCATTGTTGCACAACAGTGCGTGCATCTTTATAGTTGTATGCCACATTTTCACCACCGGCTCCAGAATTTTTAATTTTTGCATGCAAGTGGTTAATGCGTTTAAGAAAATCCTTATGACCAAAGGGCATGCGATGAGTTGCCATATCCATGGAATGCTGTCTGGCTTCTCTTGTTATATTCTGATCCATGGTTAAGGGCGGTAGATGGCGTTGTTTTCTGTATTCATTAATATGGACTAACACTGCATTTTCAATCGCAGAATCGCTGATAGTTTTTGTGGCTGGTGTTGCATAAACTGTGGTTGTGAACACCGGAAAAACATTCAGTACCAGAAGGGCGCCTAATACTAAAATTTTATTCTTGAAATTCATTTCAGTTCACCTCATATTTGTTTGAGGTGCATGGTGACTAAAAAAAAATCATTTGTCCAGTCTATTTTTGAACAAAATTAAACCCAATGGGTCATTTTATTTTGTTTTTGATAATAAAATGTTCTGTTGGTGTTAATGAGCCAATTTTGCTATGGTAGTTTTTAAATCTTCTACATCACCTGAATAATGGTAGTAGATGCGATTATTTGGGCAATCAATAATACAAAGTTGTTCTTGCGGTTTATCATCAAGTTGCTTAAATACCCAAAATAACCCATCATAATGCTCTTCTTCAATTTCTTTTAGTAAATCCACCATTTTCTCTTTTTCCAATGCAAAATGAGGGTAAAGAAAACCCCATCTTCCGCGGGTTATCTTATAAGCAAAGTGTTTTTCTTTCATATTATCCCCCTTTTAAAGGGAAAAAAATTATCGCTTTCTGTATAAATTATAGTCTTATTTTGCTAACAGGTTTTATAAAAAACGCAAATATAATCTCCGCAATTGTTGCGGAGATACAAAAAGGAGTTTTATTGGGGCATTGGGGGCTCTGGAGGATCAATACTAACATTAGGAGTAGGAAGTGAATGAGGACTAAAAAACCCAATTTCAGTGACTGAACTGGTTTCTTGCTTAATTTGGGAATTTGGTACCAATAAGTTAGCCACTTTTTCATGTCCCATAATACATGCTATCTCATAAGGAGTAAGCTCAAAAATTTCTATTTCAGGATTGCCTTGAGTTTTTAGTTGAATTATTTGGTTTGCGCGCTCTAATGATGCAGGACTTGCTTCTTGAGCCACAAGCAGTAAATTTACT
>CAZTYT010000243.1:0-3573 GCA_964618245.1 uncultured Legionella sp.
CCAATATACTTATTTGCAGTTTTGCAAGCAGAAATAGCCATATGTAAT
The DNA here is from genome assembly GCA_964618245.1 of uncultured Legionella sp. GTDB lineage: Bacteria > Pseudomonadota > Gammaproteobacteria > Legionellales > Legionellaceae > Legionella. The sequence continues at coordinate 49 of CAZTYT010000243.1, forward strand.
AAAGCCTTCACCGCTTCATTGCGCTCATCAAACTGAGAGGCAATTAATCCGGAATCCCGATCAAGGCCTAAGGTTAGCTGCGTCAAATCATTCGAACCAATTGAAAAGCCATCAAAATATTCTAAAAACTCCGCTGCCAATAATGCATTAGAAGGTACTTCGCACATCATGATAATGCGCAACCCGTGCTTGCCACGTTCCAATCCATGTTGTTTTAAAACTTCGATTACATTTTTTGCTTCAGCGACAGTTCTGACAAAGGGGATCATAATTTCCACATTGGTCAATCCCATTTCTTCTCGCACACGCCTTACCGCCTTACACTCCAAAGCAAAACACGCTTCGAACAGTGGAGAAACATAACGTGATGCGCCACGAAAACCTAACATCGGATTTTCCTCATGAGGCTCATACAATGGCCCACCAACCAAATTGGCATATTCATTGGATTTAAAATCAGATAAACGTACGATTACTGGTTTTGGATAAAATGCTGCAGCAATTGTTGCAATACCTTCTTTCAAGCGCTCAATATAATACTCTACTGGTGAAGCATAAGCGGCTGTTTTATCTTTAATAAATTGCTTTAACTCAGGATCTTTCAACTGATCAAAATCCAATAAAGCACGGGGATGAATTCCTATCGTATTGGAAATTAGAAATTCTAAACGCGCCAGACCTACTCCGGCATTAGGGATAGATTGAAAAGTAAACGCTCGTTCAGGATTTCCAACATTTAGCATCACCTTCATTGGTAATTCAGGCATGGTTTCAACATCTAGCTGCACTTGTTCAAAAGGCAAAATCCCGGCATAAACAAAACCAGTATCCCCTTCTGCGCAACTTACAGTCACTTCGTCACCATCGCGTATGCTTTTCGTAGCATCCCCGCAACCTACCACAGCAGGGATACCCAACTCACGGGCGATAATTGCGGCATGACAGGTTCTGCCACCACGATTAGTAACAATGGCCGAAGCACGTTTCATTACCGGTTCCCAATCAGGATCAGTCATATCAGAAACTAATACATCACCAGGTTGTACCCGATCCATTTCACTCACATCTTTAATGATCCGCGCTTTTCCTTGGCCTATACGTTGTCCGATACTGCGTCCTTCCGTTAATACCTCACCTTTTTTTTGTAAAGTATAACGCTCTAATATTTGCTTATTATCACGGCTTTTCACTGTTTCCGGACGTGCTTGCAAAATATACAACTTCCCGTCAGTGCCGTCTTTTGCCCATTCAATATCCATGGGACGTCCATAATGTTTTTCAATGATTAATGCTTGACGCGCAAGGTTTTCTATTTCTTCTGCGGACAAGGAAAACAATAATCTCTCGCTTGGTTCAACATCCACTATTTTAACGCGGCGGTTTTGCGATGGATCGTCACAGTAGACCATTTTTAAGGCTTTGCTACCCAAATTTCGCCGAATTACAGCAGGTTTTCCAGCTTCCAAACCAGGCTTATGTACATAAAACTCATCGGGATTAACCGCTCCTTGGACTACCATTTCCCCCAAACCATACGAAGAAGTAATAAAAACAACCTGGTCAAACCCTGATTCAGTATCCATTGTAAACATGACCCCACTGACTGCCAGGTCACTACGAACCATTTGCTGAATACCCGCAGATAAAGCAACGTCATGATGAGCAAAATCATGGTGCGTGCGATAAGCAATCGCACGGTCGTTAAAGAGTGAAGCAAATACATGTTTGATCGATTCCAAAATGGCTTCGATACCTTTCACATTTAAAAAGGTTTCTTGTTGGCCTGCAAAAGAGGCATCAGGCAAATCTTCTGCTGTAGCGGAAGAACGAACAGCCACGCTAAAATTATCATGGCCTGTTGATTTAGCTAATTGGGTGTACGCGCCGCGTACTGCTTGTTCAAACTCAGCAGTAAACGGAGTCTTAATAACCATTTCCCTGATTTCTTTGCCAACCACGGCAAGTTGATGCACATTATCAGTATTGAGTGCGGATAATTTCGCATAGATTTTCTTATCGAGCCCATCTTGTGCTAAAAACTCTCTAAAAGAGTCTGCTGTAGTTGCAAAGCCACCGGGGACAGAAACTCCGACTGAGGACAAATGGCTAATCATTTCACCTAATGAAGCATTTTTACCACCTACTTGCTCCAGGTCCTGCATGCCAAGATGCGCTAGCTCAATAATGTGTGTTTTGACCGCCATAACTACCTCATATCCATAAAATTGATTGTCATTCTACTTAAATTGTAATGCTATTGGAATTAGAAACTGTAAGCCTTACTGAAACGCTGTGCAAGCAGCAATGGCTTGCGAAAATTCTGCATAAAAATTCCCCTCCCCCAACAGCTCTACTATTCCTGCCTTACGTAATTTACTTTCAACTTTAGAGTTAGCGCCACTTAGAATGACTCTTACCCCACGATGATGTAAGTCTTGAATAATTTCTTCCAAGGTTTGTAAACCAGTAATATCAATAAGCGGAACCCACCGCATCCTAATAATTAAAACTTTGGGATCAGTATGAGTTACAGCTAAAGCATGTTGAAAGACTTCTGCTGCTGCAAAAAAGAATGGCCCTTCAATCAAATAAACCAAAACCCCTTTCGGTAATGCTTTTATATTATTTTGAGCTAATTCATAACTTAATTGTTCATCAGTCATTTGTTGAATTTCTACGCTGGTTGCCATGCGTCTGATAAAATGCAATATAGCAATAATCACCCCGATATTTACTGCAACAACCAAATCAACAAACACTGTGAGCAAAAAAGTTACTAGCAAAATGACTACATCCGCTCTGGGAGCGCGCTGAATTAACTGAATGAAATGTTTCACTTCACTCATATTCCAGGCAACTACAAAGAGAATTGCAGCCAAGGCAGTGAGAGGTACATTTACTGCCAAAGGCGCTAAAAACAGAATAATTAACACCAACGTCAATGCATGAACAATTCCTGCTAAAGGGCTATTACCGCCATTACGAATATTAGTCGCTGTACGCGCTATGGCTCCCGTGGCGGCAAAACCACCAAATAGAGGAGCAAAAATATTAGCTATCCCCTGTCCAATAAGCTCCTGATTAGAATCGTGTTTCGTTCCAGCCATCCCATCAGCAACCACTGCAGATAATAAAGATTCTATTGCTCCGAGCATAGCAATAGTAAACGCAGGACCTATTAACTCTATTATTCGATCCACGGATAAATCAGGCATATTAAAATCTGGTAACCCTTGAGGAATTCCTCCAAACATGGAACCAATAGTAGCTACTCCTTCAAAATGAAATACTGCTTGCAACCCGCCAATAACCAATAATGCAATTAAAGGACCAGGTATTCGTTTTAAGCCAGGGACTTTGGAAGAAAAAATAACTAAAAAGAGAGCCAAAAAACCTAAGGCAGTTGTTGTTACATTCAATTGGGGAAAAGATTGCAATAAATGCCATAATTTCTCATGAAAATGCCCGCTGCCTCCAGATGGAAAACCAAAAAAATAGTGCCACTGTCCAACCCAGATAACAACA
>CAZTYT010000244.1:0-3569 GCA_964618245.1 uncultured Legionella sp.
ACCTTTGCGACCTGGGCGTCGAAGCAGGCGGGGCAGACGATCAGGAAGGAAGATTTGCGGCGGGCTTTGGAAAGATTGTTGACGCCAGCACCGACGGAGCGAGGCATGACGGAAATAGCGCCCGAAGAGACAACGTTGCGGCAGCGTTTGTGGGCAGTGTTGAATCCGGCGAATATCATCGCGCATTCGAGTGATGCGGTGGCGCGGGGGAATCAGAAAGTATTTGCAGAGATTGGAAAGGAATTTGCAAGATTCTTGGAAAGGTGCGCGTCCGATGTGGAATATAAGGAAGATCATATTACGCAGTTTTGTGCGGAATTGAGAGATGGTGATCCACCCGATGGGCAGCGGTATTTGCAGCAGGCATTTCGGAGTTATTATGAGGCTTTTTTTGAATCGGATGTGCAAAAACGGGCGGAGTTGATCTTAATGGCGAATATTAAAATTGGTTTTCATGAACAGACGCGCTTGCAGCCGGAAATCGCGGAGGCGTTGAATGCGTCGGTGCCGGAACCTGCGGTTTTATTGCCCAAATTATTACAAGCGATGTTTCCGTATCGGGGATGGTTGGTATATGGGATGCTATTGTTGATGCGATTTATGGGGAAGCCGATGCAGTTGGATGTAAAGATGAATGATTTTATTACATCGTTGCGTCAAAAAATGCGACTGTTGCTGACAAAAAATATGATGGTGTTGTGCTTCCCGGAAGATAAATATTTAAAATTATCAGAAGATTTGAAAGCGAATTTCCCCGAATCATTACAACAAGTAAATAACTCGGAATTACAATTATTATTACAACAGGTGGATCCAACTTTTGATAGTGTAAAGGAATCTGGTGCGGTGGATTGGGCAGACTTGCCGGATCGGCTGCATTATATCGTGGATTTGTTTCGGTGCCATCAGGAGACGAGGGCAATTTTTGAAATGCCGTTTACTGTTGAACAGACTTTGGCGATTAAAAATGGAGTAGTACCTACGGGTGATTTGTAGCATCTGCGTCCTGTGTAGTTATCACATCGGCATAGCCTTGATTTAAATATTTCGTTTACTTTTTATTTTGAGCCTTACAGCTAAATTGTGGTTCTTTAATTTTATTTCTTGTTACTTTTGGCATCGCCCCAAAAGTAACCAAAAGGTCTAGTCCGTTAAACTAAATCCCTCACCGCTGCGATCCACTTCGGGTTATCATTTAAACTAGGGACTAACTGCACTAGTTCACCGCCCATTTTTCGGAATTCATGATGGTATTCGTCACTGATTTCTACAATCGTTTCTAAGCAATCGGCAACAAACGCAGGACTAAACATCAAGAGGCGTTTCGCGCCTTTTTGAGATTGTTCTTCTAATATGGTGGTGGTGTAAGGTTTTACCCAAGGGGTGCGCCCCAGGCGGCTTTGGAAAGAAGTGGTGTAGCGGTCGGGCGTCAGGTGTAATTTGGCAGCTAAGGCTCGCGTGGTAGCGTGACACTGGGCGGAGTAGCAAAATTGATTGACCGGACCGATGCTGCTGCAACAATTTTCTTTTTGCAAACAGTGGTTGAAATCGTCGGCTTTTCGGAGTTGACGCTCCGGTAAACCATGATAACTGAATATAATATGGTCAAAACTATCTATATTATATTGTCGGGCATTTTCCGCGAAAATATCAATCATCGGTTCATAATCATAAAAAGAATTGATAAACTTCAGCGGCGGAATGGCGTTTCTTTTTTGTAAAACCCGCATTACTTCTTCATATACGGAGCCGGTGGAAGCCGAGGCGTACTGCGGAAACATAGGTAAAACGGTAATTTCGGAGACCTGTTTTTGTAATAATTTCTCAATAGCAGACTCGATAGAAGGACTTTGGTAGCGCATGGCGAGTTCTACTTCGTAGCCGTCGCCCAGTAGGTTGCGTAGTCCATCCACTAATCGGTTGCCGTAATATTTTAATGGAGAACCATTTTCCGTCCAGAGTTTTTGATACAATTTTGCAGAATTGCCGGCACGAAAAGGAACGATAATACCGCGCACCAATAAATTGCGCGACAGCCAACTGGTATCAATGACGCGGGGATCGAGTAAAAATTGTAATAAATAACGATACACTGCCGGACGGCTGGGTTCATCGGGCGTGCCAAGGTTGACGAGTAGAATACCTTTTTTAGCAGTCATACTGCGTGTTTGAATTTTGAATGTTTAATTTTTAATGTTAAATGAGCATGCTAGAAGACATTCAACATTAAGCATTTAAAATTAAAAATTTGCACTGCAAGCGAAACTACAACATTGGCGGCTTTTTCCAGTTTAATTTATCGGTAAAATAAGTGTCATAATCGTAGTTTTGTTTTTTATTTGGATTTGACGTTTATTATTTGACGTTTCCAGTCTGGCGTCTGGCATCTTTTTATCTGGCATCCTAAAATTTAAAATATGCAAAAACCATTAATATTAGTAACGAATGATGATGGAATCACGGCGAAAGGAATCAAAGCATTGGTAGAAGTGGCGCTGACGCTGGGCGATGTGATTGTGGTGGCGCCGGATGCACCGCAAAGTGGCATGGGGCACGCGATTTCGATTGATAAACCGATTCGCTTGCGCCCGATGCTGGAAGTATTTGAAAAAGTAGAAGGTGCGTATGATTGCTCGGGCACGCCGGTGGATTGTGTAAAATTGGCAAAAAATGTATTATTAAAAAATCGGACGATTGATTTGTGCGTGTCGGGCATTAATCATGGCTCGAATGCTTCGATTAATATTATTTACTCCGGTACCTTGTCGGCGGCGATGGAGGCTTCGCTGGAGGGCATTCCTTCGATTGGGTTTTCTTTATTGGATTATTCACCAGATGCAAATTTTGAGCCGAGCAAACCATTTGTGCGTCAAATTATGGAGTATGTGTTGGAAAACGGAATGCCGCATGGAAGTTTATTAAATGTAAATATTCCGCATTTACCAAGTGAAGCAATCAAGGGAATTAAAGTATGCCGGCAGGCGGATGCGCGTTGGGTGGAGGAATTTGTGGAAGCGATTGACCCGCGTGGGCTGAAATATTATTGGCTGACTGGAAGATTTGAAAATGAAGATTTGGCGGATGATACCGATATTTGGGCGCTGGAAAATGGGTATTTGTCGGTGGTGCCGTCGATGCATGATTTGACAAATTATGAGGCGTTGAGAAGGATGAAGGATTTGGAATTCGCGGTCGTTCAAAGTTCAAAGGTTTAATTGATTTATTAATTTGACGTTTATTATTTTTTATTTGATGTTATTTATTACTCATTCATCTAAAATGATAAATAATAAATAAAAATACAAAATATGTTATTTAATCGAAATGCGTTGTGGTTTGGTTTAGTGGTAGGATTGGTGTTGCCGTTTGTAGGGTATGCTATTTTATTGATGATCTATGACTGGCTGGAAGGGGTTGGGGCTTTGAGTCAGACCGGTTTCTCGCCTAATTTTCGACAACGAACCTTAGGAATAGTGGCGATTTGTTTGAATTTAATTGCCTTGAATTATTTTCAAAAACGGAGATTAACGAATTCGATGCGGGGCTTGGTACTTGCAACTTTTATTTAT
>CAZTYT010000245.1:0-3568 GCA_964618245.1 uncultured Legionella sp.
ATAAAATATCAAATGGAACCGGATTTTGACCGCGTAGATAGTTTTTAATAAAGAAAGACCAAACTAAATCATTCGCGCGGAGCGAATTAAAACTGGAAGCCATGAATTTTCCAGCTAAATAGCCTTTGGATTTCATTTCTTCTTCTAATTTTTCAATTTGTTGTTCATCAATAAATACGGAAATATCCCCCGGATCACTAAAATCAATCATGGATGCCAAAAATGTTGCACTATTAATTGAATCATTTCCATGAGCCTTATTATATGCTAGCAAGAGTGATAGCAATGTTCCGCCAATACAAAACCCTAAGGTGTTTACTTTTTTTACCTGAAGTTGATTTTTAATGACATGAATGGCTTCTTGTGGGCCTTCATTTAAATAGTCATATAATCCTTTTTCTGCAAAGCTGGCATCAGGGTTGACCCAAGAAATAATAAAAACAGTAATCCCTTGCTCTACTATCCAGCGAATAAATGAGTTATGGGGACTTAGGTCTAGAATATAATATTTATTAATCCAGGGCGGGATAATTAATAAGGGAATAGACTTTACGGTTTTGGTTTGTGGGGAATATTGGATTAATTCCATCATTTCATTACGGTAGACAACTTTTCCAGGAGTTACCGCAATATTCTTACCCAATTTAAATGCTTCATTATCAGTCATTTTAATCATTAAACGAGAAGAACCAACTTCAAGATCCGACAGTAAGTTGTGTAACCCGTGTAACAAATTTTTGCCATGGCTTTTTAATGTTTCATCCATTAATTGGGGATTCGTATGGAGGAAATTTGCAGGGGACAAAGCATCCAGGTATTGGCGGGTAAAAAAGCGCAAACGTTTTGCCATATTTTTATCGGGATAGTCCATTTTTTCAAACAGGGTATTCATATGTTCGCTGGCAAGGAGATAATGCTGGCTGAGCATATTGAAAAATGGATTTTGTAGCCAATCCTCTCCACTAAAGCGGTTATCTTCAATTGGCATTGCAGTTCCTTCCAGCCAATGTGTGAATTGCTTTTGGGCGAGCTTCATGGCATCTTCCCAATAAGCAAGTTGCGTTTCCCAAATTTTTTCAGGATTTTGTAACATCACAGATACTACATTTTGAACGTGCTCTGTCAGATCAATATATTGATCAATAATGGCAGACAGTTTTAAGGGCTGTTTTTGGATATCATTAATAATCTGCAAGCTTTTTTCAGCCACAGCTTGTAATAATTCACTAAACTCTTTGTCATGGGTCATTCCGATAAACTCCTAAAGACAAATAATTTTTATTGTATTTGGGGATGAATACTTAACGAGCCAATTTAAGGTTGCTATTTTTCACGAGATTTTTTGTTGGGCTAGAATTCAACCTAGGAGGATGCATGTCTTCTGTAGGTAGACCTTAGCTTATAACAAAGCTTTCGTTTTCGTGAAAATTTTCTTAAGCTGGCTCACATGGACAGCTACATTTTATTTTGGAATGTTTATTAGGGTTTAGCAAGCACTATACATAACATTTTGAATTTAATGTTTAAAATGACAAATTCCGGTGAAGATCATTGCAATTTTATATTTTTCCGCAAAGGCAATGATCTGTCCCTCTGTTCAGCACACCTATTTACGCACAAAAACTAATAATGACCACCCATCGAGCTGTTGATGCTCAACAGAGAGGAACGCTGATTGATACGCCTCAATAAGAAGAGGGGCTTGTTCATCAAGTAAGCCTGAAACAACTAATTTACCTTGAGGAAGTAATAATTGCTGAAAACGGTCTTTTAAGCTTATTAAAGGCGTTAGCAGAATATTAGCAATGATTAAATCCACCGGTTTTTCCAACTCATCAGGAAGGCTAATGAATAATTGATGCATAGCAATTTGGTTGGAGATAGCATTGTTTTGAGTGGCTTGTAAGGCTTGTTGATCAATATCAACGGCATAAACTTCTTTGGCACCTAACTTCAAGGCAGCCAAGGAGAGAATACCTGAACCACAACCATAATCGATAACTGATTTTTTTTCGAGCTGAGCTTGGTCTAGCCAGGTTAAGCATAGCGATGTAGTCGGATGGGTTCCTGTGCCAAAGGCGAGTCCAGGATCTAACATTAAATTGACTGCATCAGGATGAGGTGGAGTTGACCAGGTTGGGCATATCCATAAACGTTGACCAAATTGTAAAGGTTTAAAATCATCCATCCAGGCTCTCTCCCAATCCTTATCTTCAAGCACTTCCAAAGTGAAAGACAGATGTGGGTGGATCGCAGAGAATTGCTCTCGTGTATACTGGGCTTGGATTGCCTCTGAAAATAAGGCCTGAATAATCACTTCAGGCCACAAAGGGGTAGTGCCTGGTTCCGGCTCAAGCACTGGATTATCATTTTTATCAGTCAGCATTAGAGAGACCGCGCCTAATTCTTCTAATTCCTCACTAAGCTGTTCTATTTGTTCAACAGGACAATTTTCTATTTTTAATTGAAACCACACTACATTTATTCCTTCAGCATTTTTTCGAGATAATGAATATTAGTACCACCAGCAATAAAAGATTGATCATTAAGAATACGCTGATGTAACTCAATATTAGTTTTGATACCGTCAATAATAATTTCATCCAGGGCATTTCGCATTCTGGCAATGGCTTCCGCGCGAGTTTCCCCATAGCTTATTAATTTGCCAATCATGGAATCATAATTAGGCGGGACAGTATAACTGCTATAAATGTGTGAATCAAAACGGATACCGGGCCCACCAGGTTGATGGAGTAGCTTAATGACGCCAGGTGAAGGCATAAACGTTCTTGAGTCTTCTGCATTTATTCGACATTCAATTGCATGACCACGCAGTTTAATATCATCTTGGGTTAGCGTCATAGGAATATCACTGGCTATTTTGATTTGCTCTTTAATCAAATCAACGCCAGTAATCATTTCCGTTACCGGATGCTCTACCTGGATTCTGGTGTTCATTTCAATAAAATAGAAACAACCATCCTGATATAAAAATTCAAAGGTGCCTGCACCACGATATTTTAATTCCTGACAGGCTTTTATTACTGAGTCCCCAATTTCTTTTCTTAATTCGGGGGTAATTCCAGGGGCTGGTGCTTCTTCAACAACTTTTTGGTGACGTCGTTGCATAGAGCAATCACGCTCGCCTAAATGGATAGCCTTTCCTTTGCCATCACCAAGCACCTGAAACTCCACATGGCGAGGATTTTCCAGGAATTTTTCCATATAGACTGTTGAGTTATTAAATGCTGCTTTTGCTTCACTGCGAGTAAGTGCGATTGCGCTGAGCAAATTTGATTCAGTATGCACAACTCGCATGCCACGGCCACCACCGCCGCCAGCTGCTTTGATAATCACGGGATAACCAATTTTCCGAGCGATTTCCAAACTGCGACTTTCATCTTCAGTCAGTGGCCCATCAGAGCCAGGGACACAAGGGACTCCAGCTGCTTTCATGGCATTAATAGCTGAAACTTTATCGCCCATTAAGCGAATAGTATCGCCACGAGGACCGATAAAACAAAAACCGCTTTGCTCAACAATATCTGCAAAATCCGCATTTTCAGAT
>CAZTYT010000246.1:0-3566 GCA_964618245.1 uncultured Legionella sp.
ATTCGGCAACAGCGAGAAGATATCGTTATGTCATTTACAATGGTGCAATTAGACCTCCGTTTTTGCCCAAAACACTTCAAATCATTTTTTTGAACCATTATTCATCACGCCAGGAAAATGGTTCATTTCATTCGGAGCTGGACAACAATATCCTCAATGGAATAACCCAATGAAAGTTGGTAATGACTCTGGTTTTCCAGCACCTTATAGCAATGATCTTTATTTCACAAAAAATCAGGGCGAACCTGTTGTTGCTGTTTCTTTAGGGAAACGTTGGCAACAAACTAATGTCTGGTTTCCTTCTTATTCCCTGGGCATATTTTGGCAATATTTTTTTAGAACTTATTTTGGCAATACGGTAATGCAATACTCTGATCCGGAGCTTGCTAATTACCGCTACCAATGGGATCTCACCGCTAATTTACTCTTAGCCTCTGCAAAAATTAACCTGGTGCAATATAAAATCCTGTCTCCTTATTTTAATATTGGCATAGGAAGCTCTTTTAATCGCACCGCGAATTATAAAGAAAATGCTCTTCCAGGAGTTATCCCAAGAACAAGCCCTGGGTTTTCCAATTTTAGCAATAGTGAATTTGCCTATAAGATAGGTGCAGGGATTGATTTGCAGCTTAGCTCAAATTTTATTGTCTCTATAGGTTATAACTATCAAGATTTAGGACAAATCAGCTCTGGTGCTGGCAAACAAATATGGTCTGATCAGTCATTAAATCCTGGCTCTTATCACTCTAATGAAATTTTGTTTTCTGTGAGTTATCTCTTTGGAAAACAAACCGGGCAAGAAATAAAATAGCCTGAAGGAGAGTTTTTAATCCTCTCTCATTGCTGTAGATAATGTATATCCTGACAAATTCCCAATAAAGCTCTATAATTAAACAAAAATATCAATTATATTGCATTTAATGAACTATCCCAATATTTTGTACTATACAGAAAAACATGAGGGTAATCTTTACACTCACCAGCCCCAAGGCACTTTAAATGTCAATCGCTTAATTAAAAGTTTGCCTGCGTGGAAAAAAACACATGGTTCTACCCACTTAAAACCCAAAGCTTTAATTTTGGCTGATTGGACAGCAGTTAATTGGTCACCAGAGAAAATGATCGCCGTGCAAAAACTACTTGCCAGTTTAATGGATGCTGATTTTCCTATTTATTTATGGCAAAACGGAGAAGTACAATCACTAACTAAAGAAATGCTCCCTTCATTAGAGCAATTTAGCACTAAAAGAAATATTACACCTGAATTTTCAAAAGAAATTACTCATGCGGCTATACAACAACACTCCCTGGTTCACGATCATATTAAAATCATTGATGACTATTGGCTAAATGCTTTATTGCTTGAACAAGAATCCCTTCCGCGTCAATTAAAAGTAATTGATTGCTTAAGCTTAAAAGAACAAGATCAAGAAAAACTAGTCTTTAATTTAAATCAATCGACTCCACCACTTACTCAACTTATTCATGAAGATTATTCCTTACCAAGCAGCAGGCTTCTTGCGCTATTACAAATGGCCTTTCCAGAGGCCGATATAATTACTAACTACAAAAGCGCGCAGTTAGCTGATGCACAAGTTGCTAAGTTATTGAAAAATGAAAATATAAATTTACCTGGCTCGAGTATTAATCTCTCCGATTTAACTTCGATTGAGCAATTAAACCTGGAGGGGGATTTAGCCGAAAACCTGCCTGCACTCCTTGGTCATTTTCCTCAATTAAAGCATCTTCAACTCTCCCGCTGCCAACTAGGGAATATAACTACCAGTCCAAACTTAAAGCATCTTGAGTCATTGACAGTAAAATCAACCAATATCCTTGGCAGACACCTTCAACCTCTACTTGCTGACACACCAAAACTGAAAAAACTTGTTTTTGATTCTTGTACCGATTTATGGCCCAAATTTTCTCAAAACTTAAATATCACTTCCCTTGAGGAAATTGAAATTAGCGGGGAAAGTAGTATCAGCGCCAATGACTTAGAAAATTTATTACAAAAAAACCCGAATCTTAAAAAGATCAATTTAAAGGGTTTTGAAAATTTTTCTAATACTTTTAAAGAAATAAATCTCCCTAATCTCGAAGAATTGTCTCTGGAAAAATCTAACATTAATGCTCATGATCTAGAGTGCTTGTTAAGACAAGCTTCTAAATTGAAGAGCTTAAACGTAAAAGACTGTTCTGAATTAACAGGAAGCATTAAGAATGTGCTTCGGCTTCCCGAGTTAGAAGTATTATCAGCAGACCGCAGTGCCATGACAATAAATCAACTACAAACTTTCTTACAACACTCCCCTAATATAAAGGAACTGCGTTTAATTAACTGCCAAAATTTAAACATATCAGACTTCTATCAAATCAACCTTCCCAACTTATGCGATTTATCTTTAGGTGATTGTAATATTAGTGGCACTGCATTACATAGTCTTTTATTAAGCGCTCCAAACTTAAAGGTTCTTGATCTTGGTCACTGTACTAATTTATCTTCGGGTTTTACCAAGAGCGTACAATTAGAACATTTGGAGAGAATTTATCTTGCCAGAAGCAATATATCCATTGAGGATATTAAAAATCTGTTAGCAAGCAGCAACAGAATTAAAAACCTTAACTTAGACGGCATTGATTTACCTCTTTTTTTAAACAATTTGAATCTCAATTTGTTAGAGACTCTTTCTTTAGATTCCACCAATATCCAACTTCTTGCTTTAACTGGCCTATTGGCTACAGCGCGTAATCTTCAACAATTGACACTTTCCAATACTCATATTCTGGAAAACGATTCTTATACAAGCCATTATTTACCTCAACTAAAAATTCTCGAAATGGATAGCAGTTCTATCTCGCTATCTACCTTGCAGTCTTTTTTAATAGGGAGTTCTCAACTTTCAACCCTTTCTTTAAATTTTTGTGATTTTCTTCAACCCAATTTTACCCAGAATTTTTATTTACCTCATCTTACTAAATTAGAGATTGCAGACAGTAATATCGATCTTAATAACTTTAAAATACTTTTACGGGCTTGCCCCTCTCTTATAACACTCAAGATGGACGGGTATACTGGAGAAATGGATGAGGAATTACTTCAGTTAATAAATAAATTTGCTCCATCAAACCCTCCCTATCAATCTCGTTTTGTGGATATCGATTTTCCATCTGAAAGCATTCCATTCAATGCATTGGAAAATACAAAAGCAATCGATGCTGATACAACCTATAATCCTAACCAAGAATTCTACACCAAGCGATATTTCTTCTCTCTAAACGCTCATACAGCTACCCCTGAAGTCAATGATTACCGTCTGGAAAGCTATAATACTCTGGAAATTAATCATTCTCCCTGTCGCCTCAATGAAGCTTTTTCTTTAGTCAATGAAGGCGATGCACAATTTATTACGCCAGAAATAGCATACCTTGCAACCCAGGAAGCGTTACTGGCCCAAGGAACTCAATTAGCCCAAAAAGCAAAAAATAGCGCCTACTATTTTGGTCAAACAACCTTTGAGCTCAATGGCGATTGGCAAGCGATTCCTTCCTTGTCCGCCCATGAG
>CAZTYT010000247.1:0-561 GCA_964618245.1 uncultured Legionella sp.
AATACCAATGTAGGGATAAGAATTGCCATTCCTAAGTATTGAAACCAGCGTAAAACTTCGTTCAGTAGCAATGCTCCGTAAATGCTGGTGAAAACTGGTTCCATCCTGTTAAATAAACTGAATTTGAATGCCCCCATTATAGAGATTGTATAAAACATTGTGTATGTGCCTACGCTGAGGGAGCCGGCAGCAAGCAATGACCACATCCACCCGGATAGGTTAGAAGGAAAACTTAAAGGTATAAACATTGCTATTCCGCACAAAAAAATAAACGCAACATTAAAGGTTTCAGCGGCGACAACAGCTGGTTGCTTTTGTTGTGATCCACTCTGAAACAAATAAAGACGAATGGCATTAAATATTGCTGCAAAAAAGGCCAGCACATATCCAATGGTTTGCGAAGAGGTTTTTGCATGGAAAACATCCATCACAAGCGATAGGCCAAGCAAACATAGTAAGCTAGTAATGATAATCACTTTGTTAAGCTGAATGTGCTTTTTGAAACCGCCATAGACCAAAAGCATTATAGTGCTCAAAAATAAAAATATGGCAACAATTGGC
>CAZTYT010000247.1:571-3560 GCA_964618245.1 uncultured Legionella sp.
AGCTACGCCCAGAATGTGCATGATGGACGGTGCCTTAATGCTACACTTATTGGCCCCTCTAGATATTTCAGGGATAAATACAAGCTTACCAATGAAATCGTTTGTATCCCGCCCGTAAAGAGAATGTTCTTAGCATCAGAACCCCTCGCAAATATTTCTTGTTTTTGAAAAGCGCAGACAACCGTCATGGCGAAACCGCGCATAAAAGTTGCAAACAACATTAAAAAAATAGCCGAAACCCCTTCGGCGTAGGCACCGCGCACACCGGAGGGATAAAGTCCAAAAGACATAGATGTTATAAGAATACAAAAAACTTTGGTCGCAAGGGAAGGCTGCTTTTCTAAATTGTCCATGGTATTATATCCCTAAAACAGCAACAATCCATTTACAATATCTTGCGCGTGCTCTTTAATTTTTTTTTGCTATTTTATATTTATCTCCATCGAGAGGTGTGGGATCAAATTTGACTGGGTTAGAGGAAGATTTACAGTCAACCGGAAGAGTTTTAAGGACCTTCCATTGCTCGACCCAGCCTAATTGATGATCTGCATTGTCAATAAGTGTAGCATTAAGGCACCGTCCATCATGCACATTCTGGGCGTAGCTGTTATAAACAACTGCTGGTGTTACGCGATCAAGTCGTCCGACAAAATGCCTTTGTGGCATTGTCTCTAGGCGATCAGAGTATTGAATAGGATTAGAAGAATCTTGGCCATTATACTGATATCCATGAATAAGGGCCGTAGTCTCAGGATCGAGGTTTCCCGCTACAGTTCTTACAGACTGCACGTCGGCCCTCTGCGCTGCTAGCACCATCGCAATTACGGCTCCCCCATCATATCCAACAAGGTTAAAGTTAGAAATTCCATAGTAAGACTTAATGTTATTCAAAGCTTGATTATAGCTGTCTGTTACTTCGTATCCAAACTTACGGTCAGTCCAGTACGCTTTTGGACAAGTCTTTCCTTTGCGCCACTCTTTGAAGTATTGGCAAGGCCGAGCAATCCATATTACGTTTGGGTCACCATCTTGCGCAGCCAACCTTAAGGCAACTGGATCTGCAGGTGTTGGATCATTACTTATGCGTTTGTCGTCAATGTAGGGCACGCCATCTCCCTCAATGTACACTGTGGCCGGAGCATTGCGATCATGGACACGTTCTCTAGCTTCAAAAATAAATAACTCAGATGGTATTTTTCTTTCTAACATAAATACTGGCATAGCAGTGCGTTTAACCGTATCCTCTTCCATCACTGGATAGTGCGCACAAGAAGTAAGTAATCCAGTCAGTAATACTAATACATTGACGATACCTAAAGTAGGTAAAAAATTAGTATGAGAAAAAAAAGTACTACCTAGATAATGGAAAAATTTCATAGATAAAAACTCCGGTGGGTAGACAAGGAAATCTAGTTTATGCATTTGTCAGCGCGATGGTAACACAAATAGTAAGCCTATGTAAGAACCGAATTTTGACTATACTACATTTCGCTATAAATGAGCTGTTTTTAACAAATTTATTACAAGGCATTTAATGCAGCTTCCACAGATTTTTTCAATTTTTAGTAGTGCGCTGGGATAGCATTTGAGCTATCTTTTGCTTTATATCTGGTCGGGCAAAAATCCCCCACTTGGTACGGCGGTATAATATGTCCTCAGGTTTCTGAGCCCACTCAATTGTAGTAAAATATCGAGTGTACTTATCAATCTCCTCTGAAGTAAGGCGATCTATATTGCTTTCTTCAGCTAAGGGAAAAGGGCATGTAGGTAGTGGCGTGTTGGCAGTCCAATTTCCAGGCATATTTGGAAATTCCCCTTTTATCATAGACATAACTTCCTCTGCTAGTATGCGATATGTTGTAATTTTTCCACCAAAAATACTTAAAAGAACAGGGGGAGGCGGGACTTTTGGACTTGGAGAGCGGTCCACATCACCATATCTGTCAATGTGGTAGTCACGGCTAATTTTTCTAACATCTTTGGGTGAGTTGCTCTGTGGAGCTTGAAATAGCGGCCTCACCCCACAATATTCTGCTATGATGTCCTCTGGATTTGTTTGTTTTGTAAAAAATTGATTGAGTGCATTGCATAAATACACCCTTTCAGCTGTGGTAACTTTTACTTTTTCCGGATCTCCCTCGTATTTGGTTTCTGTTGTGCCACATAGATTATAAGGGCCGTAAGGAAATAGGAAAATGACACGTTGGTCAGGAAGTTGTAACAAGTACGCATGATCACCCTCGTAGATTCTTGGTACTATGATGTGAGACCCTTGTACCAACGTCAGTTGTGGGGTTCTGTTTTGTAATAAATTCATTTGGTCAAGAAACTTGTGAACCGAGGGACCAGTCGCATTAATGACTGCTTTGGCAGAGATTATTTTTTCTTCTGCAAGCTCTTGATTTGACTTCATATGAATGTGCCAAATATTATGATCTTGGTCTAGCTTTGTAACCTGAGTATAATTCAGTATGGTTGCCCCTCGTTGGTATGCATCGAGTAAATTTAAAATTACTAGCCGTGCATCATCAACCCAACAATCATGGTAATAAAAGCCAGCAATTTTAGGAGTTTTTAAGGCTGTTCCCATTGGGTTGTTTTGGAGTGATATGTGCCCAGAGGAAGGAATAACTTTTCTGCCGGCTAAATAGTCGTAAAAGAATAGTCCTAACCTTACAACCCAGCGTGGACGTGGCGCGTTAATATGGGGGATACAAAACTTTAAAACCTTTACTATTTGTGGAGCAATGAAAAGGAGAACCTCGCGTTCTGATAGGGATTTTTTGACCAATCCAAATTCTAAGAACTCTAAATACCTTAATCCGCCATGAATCATCTTCGAGCTGGCGGAGGATGTGCCGCTAGCAAAGTCATTTTGTTCAAGTAAAATTACCTTGAGCCCGCGCCCAGCTGCATCACGTGCAATTCCTGCGCCGTTTATTCCTCCACCAATTATACAAAGATCATAATGATCATCTAATTGCGGCAT
>CAZTYT010000248.1:0-3559 GCA_964618245.1 uncultured Legionella sp.
ACCAAACGCTCTGTTTCACGGGAACCAGTACCATTACCAATACTCAGTAAATTGACTTGGTATTTTGCAGCCAGTTTGGCTAAATCTGTAATGGATTGATGCCATTCATTTTGTGGTGCAAACGGATAGATAACAGTGTAATCCAAAAGCTTACCCGTGATATCAACCACCACCACTTTGACTCCAGTTCGAATGCCGGGATCCAAACCAATAGTAATTTGTGGGCCTGCGGGGGCAGCTAAGAGCAAATCACGTAAATTTTTAGCGAATACTTTAATTGCTTCTTCATCAGCTATTTCACGTAAGCGAGTTAGTAATTCCAACTCTAACTTGGTAAATAGTTTTACTTTCCATGCCAACCGGACAGTCTCCAGCAACCACATATCTGCATGGCGTTGTTGATCAGCAATATTGAAATGTGCAGCCAATCTATTTTCGCCATATGTCGCATCGCTTTCTGGCAGAACCAGAGTGACTTGCAATACACTTTCCCTACGTCCACGAAATAAAGCTAAAGCACGGTGTGAGGGTATCTTTTTGATCGCTTCAGCATAATCAAAATAATCAGAAAATTTACTTACAGCTTCTTTTTTCTTGGAACTACCCACTGATTTAACAATGCCATGCTGCCATAAATATTCACGTAGTTCGTTAATCAAATCCGCGTCTTCGGCAAAATGCTCCATTAAAATATGGCGAGCCCCTTCCAAAGCAGCTTTGGCATCCTCTATACCTGCGTCAGGTTTAATAAATTCTGCAGCATGAGCTTCCGGATCCAATGTTGGATTTTTCCATAATGCCTGAGCTAAAGGTTCTAAACCTGCTTCAATAGCAACTTGCGCTTTGGTACGACGTTTAGGTCGGTAAGGTAGATACAAATCTTCAAGTCGTGTTTTCGTATCCGCAGCAAGAATACTTTTTTCTAATTCTGGCGTTAGTTTTTCTTGCTCACGAATGGATTCCAATACAACCGCACGGCGCTCATCCAATTCACGCAAATAAAGCAAACGATCAGCAAGAATACGTAACTGCTTATCATCTAATCCTTCAGTAGCCTCTTTACGATAACGTGCAATAAAAGGTACTGTTGCTCCCTCATCCAGCAAACGAATTGCTTTTTCAGCTTGCGCTACTTTAATTTTAAGCTCTTGCGCAATAATCGCTGCTGACGTCAACATCACTTGAGTCATTTACTTCCCCGAAAAACATGATAAAAAATCGCCACATTATTACTCAACAGTTACTGATTTTGCAAGATTGCGTGGTTGATCCACGTCGGTACCTTTAGCAACCGCAACATGGTAAGCTAATAACTGTAATGGAATAGTATAAACTATAGGCGCCACCCAAAAACCGCATGAAGGAACTTTTATTAAACGCGTGCCATTTGCCTTCCAGGTATGGGCATCATCCACAAAAACAAAAAGCTGGCCACCCCGAGCGCTGACTTCATGTAAGTTTGACTTCAACTTATCAAGCAGCTCATCATTAGGGGCAACAGCAATCACTGGCATATTTTCATCGACTAATGCCAATGGACCGTGTTTTAATTCACCTGAAGGGTAAGCCTCTGCATGAATATAAGAAATTTCCTTTAATTTTAAAGCCCCTTCCAGCGCTACAGGATATTGTACACCTCGACCTAAAAATAAAGCATGGGCCTTATTAACAAATAGGGCAGATAAATCCTCGATTTCGTCATTCATTTGCAGCACTTTTTCACAACAAAGTGGTAATTCTTGTAATTGTTGCAGTACATTTTGAGCACGACTGTCATGAGACAGCGCTCCTGCCAACATTAAAAAGGCAGCCAATTGAGTAGTAAAAGCTTTCGTTGAAGCCACGCCAATTTCTATTCCGGCACGCGTTAAAAAAACACAGTCAGCCTCTCTGACTAAGGTACTGGTAGCCACATTACAAATAGCCAGACTTGCCAGATAATTCAATGATTTTGCTTTAGTTAATGCAGCCAAAGTATCAGCTGTTTCTCCTGATTGAGAGACAGTAATAAATAAAGTATCTTTAGGAACTACGACGTCGCGGTAACGATATTCACTGGCTATTTCCACTTGCGTGGGTAGACCAGCCAAAGATTCTAACCAATATTTAGCAATTAAACCGGCATGGTAACTAGTCCCACAAGCGACAATATGAATTTGTTTTACCAAAGGAAACACATGAGAAGCACGCTCACCAAAGCTTGATTTAAGTACCTCAAGACTACTAACACGCCCTTCGATGGTATCAGCAAGGACTTTTGACTGTTCAAAAATTTCTTTAAGCATAAAATGGCGATAAGGCCCTTTGCTTACCACTTCTGAATCATTATTTAATAAGTGAGAGGGACGCTCGACCGGCGCTTTCGCAGCATTATAAACCAGGACACGCCTTGCAGTGACTAAAGCACTATCGCCCTCTTCCAAATATAATACAGATTGAGCAAATGATTTTAATGCGAGTCCATCAGATGCAATGAAGTTTTCCCCGATTCCCAAACCAACTACTAAAGGGCTACCCTTACGCACAGCGACTAATTCATCAGGTCGTTGTTGATGAATAACACCCAAAGCAAAGGCGCCGTGCATTTCTGCCGCAGCTGCCTGTACTGCATCGAGTAAATTTTCAGAGTTGCGATAATGGTAATGAATTAAATGTGCAGCAACTTCGGTGTCTGTTTCAGAAGTAAATACATAACCTTTAGCCATTAATTCCTGGCGCAACTGGTCATGATTTTCAATAATTCCATTATGCACGAGAGCAACCTCACCATGCGATAAATGAGGATGCGCATTTTCTTCAGAAGGTTTTCCATGAGTAGCCCAGCGAGTATGGGCAATACCAGTATTGCCAGAAATAGCCGTTTCAATCATCGCATCAACCAGGTTTTGTACTTTTCCCTGAATGCGTACACGTTTCAAGTGAGAATGAGCGTCAATTACCGCTATACCAGCAGAATCATAACCTCTATATTCCAAGCGGCGTAAACCTTCCAATAACACCTTACTAATATCCCTCTCAGAAACAGCTCCCATAATTCCGCACATAACTTGCTCCTCGTTTTTACAACCGTGTTACGGACGATAAATAGACAAAAGAGAAGAATTATGCCACAAACATCCCTAAATCACTAAAGCAATTATTGTTATGTATTTAATTTTAGACTAGAGCAATAAATAATGTCCAAATACCGCAGTAAATTAAGCGTCAAAAGGTGCTTTTTATTCATGCCTATTGATTAAATTGTGAGTAAATGTTACTTTTTGCCGAATATTTTAGTGACGATTCAGGTAGTTCAATGCAAGAAATTATCATTGCCTCTTTTTATAAATTTGTAGCTTTAGACGATTACGAAAGCATGCGCGAGCCACTGTTAGAGCAAATGCAGAAAAACCAAATTAAAGGAACAATCATCCTGGCCGCTGAAGGGGTGAATGGCAGCTTTGCCGGCACTCGCGAAAACATGGACAGCTTTTATCAGGTGATGCGAAACGATCAGCGTTTGGCGGATTTAAATTTTAAAGAAACCTTTGACCCTGAAAACCCTTTTGAAAAATCAAAA
>CAZTYT010000249.1:0-3545 GCA_964618245.1 uncultured Legionella sp.
GAAGTTTTCTTATGAAAGCTGAAAAAGTAGGTAACGAGACATTATTATCTAGGATCATTCACATGGTCTCAGAAGCTCAAAGAAGTCGTGCGCCCATTCAGGGATTAGCCGATAAAGTATCCGGTTATTTTGTTACGACAGTTGTCTTAGTTTCTATTTTGACTTTTGTTATTTGAGCATTCGTTGGCCCTCAACCAGCTTTTGTTTACGCCCTTATAAATGCTTTTGCAGTACTTATTATTGCCTGTCCTTGCGCCCTTGGTTTAGCAACCCCTATGTCTATCATGGTAGGGATGGGAAGAGGTGCAGAAGCTGGTGTATTAATTAAAAATGCAGAAGCTTTAGAGAAGCTTGAACGAGTAAATACACTAGTCATAGACAAAACCGGAACTCTAACAGAAGGAAAACCACAACTCACTAAAATTGTGACAAATGATCCATGGAAAGAGGAGGATATTTTACAGCTTGCTGCAGCCGTTGAACAAAACAGCGAGCATCCTCTCGCAATATCGATTGCTAAAGGAGCTAAACAAAGAGCCTTGCGCTTGCCTAAAGCTGATCAATTTAATTCTATTACAGGAGGCGGGGTTGTTGGAATTGTAGAAGGAAAAGAAATCATGGTTGGAAAAGCAAATTTCTTACAGGAAAAAAAGATCAAAGGTATCGCCTCTTTGCAGGAAAGAGCTCATGAGTATCAAGAACAAGCCCAAACTATAATTTTTGTAGCTATAAATGGTGAAGCCGCAGGGTTTATCACTGTAAGTGATCCAATTAAAACCTCTACTCCAGCGGCTATTGATGAACTCCATCAAATGGGATTAAAAATCATTATGCTGTCGGGAGATAACGAACAAACAGCTAGGGCAGTTGCCACTAAACTCAAAATTGATGAGTATCATGGAAACGTCACTCCTCAATATAAGCAAGATTTTGTTAAAGGATTAAAGGGAAAAAGCCATTTGATTGCAATGGCAGGAGATGGTATTAATGACGCTCCTGCGCTTGCTGAAGCAGACGTTGGAATTGCCATGGGATCCGGTACTGACGTGGCTATGGAAAGCTCTGGAGTTACACTCGTTAAGGGCGATTTAATCGGAATTGTAAAAGCAATTCGGCTCAGTCGAACTGTAATGAAAAATATTAGAGAAAACCTTTTCTTTGCTTTTATTTATAACATCGCAGTAATTCCTATAGCAGCAGGAATTCTTTATCCATTTACAGGATTGCTATTAAACCCAATCATTGCAGCATTTGCTATGAGCTTTAGCTCTGTATCAGTTATTATAAATGCTTTAAGATTGAGAAAAATTAAGCTTTGAAAAGCATTTTAGAAATGCTCTAGGAAAACATTTCTAAAATGCATTTTTTGATTAGCTTACTTGCATCCACAATTGCTTCCACATGAGCAATTATAGCCACACTGGCAATTTGGCCCACATTGACAGGCTTGTGAAGAGCACTGACATCCTGATCGAGTAAAACATCCACAATGTCTTTCTTGAGTGCAGGTGCAGTTTTGGCACTTGCAATTTGTCATAGTTGGGGCAGCAGTAAGAAAATTAACTGCCATAAGCGAAGCTCCTAAGAAGCCGAGTAACATTTTCATATTTTTCTCCTTTTTTTTGTTTTTGATAAGGGCAAAAATTTAATTTATTCAAGTGTTTACAAAAAATGCTGGATCATTTCCACAGAGATGATTTCACATTTTTATTTACATTTACAATTGATCCCACATGAGCAATGGTCGTCACATCCGCAATATTTCTCTGGGCTAGATTGACAGATTTTTTGGTTAGTTATAGTTAGCGGGGCAGTAATAATGAAGCCGCCTACCAAAAGAAAAGCACTCAATGCTGCCAATAATTTAAAATTTCTCTTTATTTGGTCTTTTTGAGTAATCTCTGTAGTGTTACAATCAAGGCAACCCCTGCTAGTCAATTCCATTCAAGCCTCCATTTGTTAAGGTCATTCAAATCTTTTAATCAATTCTCTAATCTCGTTAATTTTTTTTCTCTGTTCATCTTGATCATGAGAGATACAGGCTTGAGTGACACAGCTGGACAGGTGAGTATCTAAAATACGAAGTTCAAGGTTTTTGATAGCGGAGCGTATTGCTCGTATTTGCGTTAAGATATCTGGGCAATACCTCCCATCTTCAATCATTTTTTTTATTCCTTCAATTTATCCGCTAATGCGATTCAAATTAGGCAGCTCTGCTTTATGAGAAGGATGTTTTGGAAGGTCAACTTGAGTATTGCAACATTGCTTTTCGTTCATAAATTCCTAAAGTTTTGGTCTTAACTTTTTTATCAATACTATACCCGGGTATGGTATATGTCCATAAAAAAAGCAAGATTTTTTATTTTTTCCGTAGTGGAAGCTATGAAATTGACATATTTTTGACTAACACAAATCTCTAGAAATACTATTTCTCTAAAAAGTCCAGCCAGCATTTAGTTCGAGCAAATAATCATTTTTTCCTTGATGGCCAAATAAATGCTGCTGAATCGGACATCCAATACCAAGCTGAAAAATGAGATTTTCGGATGATACCCATAAAGAAGGAGTCAAATAAATAACATTCCCTCCTGAATTGGGATCGATAATACCATGAATTTTGTCTTTCCAGGAATAAGTTCCATCAAACTCTATCAACCAAGCAAATAACCAATTTTTAGTATTTGCTATTCTTCTTCCTAAACCAAATTGGTACAAAAATTGATCTCCAAACTTAGTTCGATGGCTAGATGCCGTTAAAATTCCACCAGAAGAAGCAAAGTAATACCAGTTAATCCCCGTTCGAGAATATGTTCCTCCGATAAAGAAGCTATTTGATCCAATCCCAGTTGGAGGGGTCTTCTTGGTTGATCCTGTAGGAATGGTCACATTAATCACAATGGTTGCTTGATCATAATATGTTTTATAAGGCTTAGTATAAAAGGCATATTCAAGTTGAATACTTACATCCCCAGGCCCTGAAGAATGATGATCATCCTGTCTATATCGTGCAGCAATCGGAGCGCTAATGAATAGAGATAGGCTATCTGTAAAACCGTATAATATGCTGGGAACAAGATTTATAAAATATTGATCATCACCTTTAAATTCATTGGCTAACAGAAAGGCTTGCGCTTGTTTTTTGTTGAGGATGTTTTGACCAAACGAAACCATACCATTTGGCTGCTGAGAAGGTGGAAATGCTAAGATGCCAATCTTGAGAGTTTTTTCAGCTTCCTCATTTCCAGCTTGCGTTTTTCCTGCTTCGCTTTCATTTGGTTTCTCAATTGTTGTTGTGTTTTCAGAATTTAATGGCAGATTTGAGGCAGATAATGTTAATGAAAAATTGATAAGTAAAAAAATAGAAATACTTAGTAAAAAATGTTTCATACACGTATTCAATCTTATATAATTTATTAATCTATTCTCTTATCTTTCCATTTCATAAGTCTTAAGCTATATAAAATGACAAGGATTGTCACTCCAACATCTGCAAATATAGCTAAAGCCAAATTCGTAAGACCAAATAATGCAAGACTCACAATTAA
>CAZTYT010000250.1:0-3516 GCA_964618245.1 uncultured Legionella sp.
TATCTGTGTCACTTTTCTAAGTGCATGTTTAGTTTGATAAGCCAATAGTGCTGATTCAAAACTGCTATAGGCAGCGCAGGTGTATATCTCCGTTTTATCCATCATCAACGTGTCCAAATTCACGCAACTAAAACGCGCAAATGTCCCACCTATATCGGCAACAATTGCATATGAACTTATATCACTAACCATAACAAGACTCTTTTCCTTGAAATAAACTACAGGCTCCCTGCTCAGCACTTGTAAACTGGGATCTTAAGCTGCCAAATAATTCACGACCAGTCCCTTGATAATGTTTCACAGTCCCCATCTTTGCTATATTACGTGCTTTTAATACATCTTCATCGACTAAAAGCTGCAACAGACCTTGCTCTGAATCAATGACAATCATATCCCCCGTTTCAATCCGGGCAAGTACCTCATTATCCATTGCTTCAGGGCTGACATGAATTGCGGCAGGCACTTTACCGGAGGCTCCTGACATCCGCCCATCAGTAACTAAAGCTACCTGGTATCCTTTATCCATTAATACACCTAATTTAGGCGTCAATTGATGTAGTTCTGGCATGCCACAAGCTTTAGGGCCTTGAAAACGTACAACAACGATACAATCTTTATTCAGCAATCCCTTTTTAAATAATTCTTCAAATTCTTCCTGGCTAGAGCAAACCACAGCTGGCGCTTTAATTTTTCCCCATCCGGCACTGAGCCCCGAGGTTTTAATCACCGCACGTCCAATATTTCCACTTAAAACTTGCAATCCGCCTTGCGCTTTAAAAGGTGTTTTGCATGAAGTTAATACTGACTCATCGGCGGTGACGCCTGGTCCATCTACCCATGCAAGCTCCCCATCGATTAACTGTGGTTTTTGCGTATAACGCTGCAAGCCGTAGCCAACAATAGTATTCACATCAGGATGTAAAAGTTCTGCTTCTAAAAGCGCGTGAATAAAATACGCTATTCCCCCGGCACGTTGAAAATGGTTCACATCGGCATATCCATTGGGATAAATTTTAGCGATCAAGGGGGTAACCGCGGACAATTGCGAAAAATCGTCCCAATTGATGGTGTACCCTGCCATAGCTGCTATGGCTATTAAATGCATTGTATGATTTGTCGAACCGCCTGATGCCAGTAATGCCACAATTCCATTTACAATGTTTTTAACATCCATTAACTGGCCTATAGGCATATAGTGTTTACCTAAGTCTGTTAATGAAAGCACTTTTTGTGCTGCGTCCTTAGTCAAAGCATCACGCAAGGGCGTTCCTGGATTAATAAAAGAAGAACCAGGCAATTGTAAACCCATCACCTCTACTACTAATTGATTTGAATTAGCAGTTCCATAAAAGGTACAAGTGCCCGCGGAATGATAAGAGGCAGCTTCGGCCTCTAACAAAGCGCTCTTATCGACTTTACCTTCTGCATATAATTGACGAATACGTGCTTTTTCTTGGTTGGAAATACCAGAGGGCATTGGGCCTGCAGGTACAAATATGAAGGGTAAGTGCCCAAAGCTTAAGGCAGCCATCAATAAGCCAGGGACAATTTTATCGCAAATCCCAAGCATTAATCCGCCATCAAACATATTATGGGACAAACCAATTGCTGCCGCCATGGCAATGACGTCCCGACTTAAAAGGCTAAGATCCATTCCTGGCTGCCCTTGCGTAATTCCATCACACATTGCTGGAACCCCTCCAGCAAATTGAGCAACGCCACCGGCAGCTGCAATAGCTTCTTTAATTAACTCAGGATAGTCATGATACGGCTGGTGAGCAGACAATAGATCGTTATATGCAGAAATAATTGCAATATTAGGCTTTGTCATCCCACTTAAATTTGTTTTATCCTGTTTGGCACAGGCAGCAAATCCGTGCGCCAAATTCCCACAATGTAAAAGACTGCGTTGCGGACCCTTGAGGCGAGCTTGCTCCATGTGGTCTAAATATAAGGCCCTTTGCTGCACACTACGTTCACTAATATTTTCTGTTACCCGAGCGACTACCGGATGCATTCTATTTCCTTAAGGTGCGTACATCACCTGGACATTAGGGTGTTGATTGTGTAAAAAAGCACTAACCGGCATAACCATTGGATCTGGTTCAGCCATGGCCTGGTGCAACACGGATAACTTATTTTCCCCTACAATATGGAAAAAAATGGCCCGACTATCTAATAATCTTTTTTTCGATAAACTGACTCGTTGGTGAGGGGCTGTTTTAGGATTAACATACAAGGCCGCCTTGGCATTCTCATCCAAACCTAAATTCAGCTCATCGGCACATGGAAATAATGAGGCAGTATGCCCATCCTCACCTATTCCTAAAATAACTGCATCAAAAGTGGGTAATAAGGCTATTTTTTTTATTGCCTTTTCCAATTGTTGATCCTTTTCACAGTACAAGCTTATAAAGTGCGCTGAAATCGCTTTATCTTGTAGTAAAAACTGCTTCACTAAACGCTCATTTCGACTTTCTGCTTCAAGTGGTACACAACGTTCATCAGCCAGGATTACTGTTACCTTGTCCCATGAAATGTTAGTTTTTGCTAAAACTTTGAAAAGATCAACAGGGGTTTTCCCTCCTGAAACTACCAAAAAAGCTTGGCCACGCTGAATAATTGCTTCTTGCAAAATATGAGTAAGCCGAATAGCTAAATCATTGGTTAATAAATCTGCTTTTTCAAAACTATGTAACTGCATTTTGTTCACCCCATACGTGCGCTTTTCCGTCATATAAACGAATGACTTCCAATGGTCCCCAGGTACCGGATGGGTAGGTGTAAAGTGGCGTTTCTTGTTTTTCCCAAGCCTGTTTAATATTATCAATCCATCTCCAGGCTTGCTCTACTTCTTCACGGCTAACAAATAAATATTGATTACCAAGCATTACCTCCAGCAAAAGTCGCTCGTAAGCATCGGCAATGCGCTGGGTACTAAAATTTAAATCCAGCTTACTATCACGTAATTGCATACTTTCACTTAAACCGGGAACTTTATTCATCATTCTTACTTCGACACCTTCATCGGGTTGCAAGCGGATGATCAGCTGGTTCGGGGAAAGCTCCTGTTTTAATTGTTTAAAAATATTATAAGGTTGGGATTTAAAATAAATAACCACTTCGCTTTGTTTTTTAGATAAACGTTTCCCTGTTAATAAATAGAAAGGAACACCCGCCCAACGCCAATTATCAATAAATGCTTTGATAGCGACAAAGGTTTCCGTGGTTGACCCTTTATATGCCCCTTCTTCCTCTAAATAACCAGGTATTTTATGGCCTTTCACCAGGTTCGAAACATACTGCGCCCGTATGGTTTGCTCCTGCACCTGTGTTTCCCCAATAAAACGCAACGATTTCAAAACCTTTAATTTTTCACTACGGATGCAATCTGCATCGAGGCTCATTGGCGGTTCCATGGCAACTAATGCCACAATTTGTAATAAATGATTTTGCAACATATCACGAACCTGGCCTGATTTATCATAATATGACCAGCGCCCTTCTACCCCGACT
>CAZTYT010000251.1:0-3515 GCA_964618245.1 uncultured Legionella sp.
GCTGCCGAAGGGTATCGAAATATTTCTGTTCCGGAAGTAACAGCCCTAACAACAGAGCCCCGTTTTTCCAAGATGTACAAACAAATTTATAAATGGTCTTCTTCTTATTATCAAAATTGTTTTTATTTTAATAATCTTTCCTTAACCCCTTTTAAGTTATTTCGCAGCCTTGTGAATAAAATAAGAAATAAATTCGATCCCATGCATGCAAAAATGCTTGAAAAAAGAAAAATTAAAGAGGCTTATCGTCAACCTTTTGGCATGGGGGTTACTGAAAGATATGGACGAAATATCGGATGGTTTATTTTTACTACCTTACTTGAAAAAACACTCTTTCCAACTTTTCTGATTGCTATGATCTTATTAAAGCGATGGGAAGTTTTGATCATTACTTTTTCGTGCGAAGTAATATTTTATTCAACAATGATTAGCATCCTATGCAAAAAAAACTATATTAAAAACTTTTTTAAAGCGATACTCATTAGTCCGATACGTTATTCAGTAGTTTTTTTTGATCTATTAGTAGTTGCCAATTTCATGCTCGAATTATGGATCACTAAAAACAGGCGTTGGAGAAAATAGTGTTACCTAATTTCTTGCTCGGAACTATTTTATTCCTATTTAGTACATTAATTTTGGCTAATGACCTCCCTGAAGAAGGTTTACAAGCAGAAAAAAATGGCGATTTGCAGAAAGCTATTTCGATCTATACAGACTTTTTACTTACTGATCGCGGTAATACACTTGCATGGTTAAAGATAGCACATTTAGAATATCAATTAAAAAATTATTCTCTCACTATCAGTGCTTATCAGCATGCTATCGAAAATGATCCTACCAATCCCTCTATTTATGGGCAGCTTGCCCAATTGTATGCAGAGCTTAATCAACCGGCAAATGCTTTACAAACTATTAAGAAAGCCGTAGCACTACAACCAGGCAATCCGGAATATCTATTACACCAGGCACAATATGCCAATTGGTGTAAGGATCCAATAACTGCTCTGGCAAGTTATCAGCAACTTGTAATTCTCAAAAAAAAACAAAATGCTGATTTCAGTGACTTATTAAGCCAAATAGCGCAGCTGCAAAATCAATTGCATCACTATGAAGAAGCAACAAGTACCCTGCAGGAACTGGCAAAATTAAAACCCTCTGCAAAAGTATTCCTCGCTTTATCAAAAAATTATTCGGCAGCAAAAAAACCAGACCAAGCCCTAAAAGCTATTGATCAAGCATTAATACTGGAGCCGAACAACATCGAGTTGCTGCAAACCAAAGCAATGCTTGCCAACTGGTTAAATAACCAGGAACTGGCTCTTGCTACATACCAAAAACTATCGAAGATTTTAGGGACTGGGCAAAAAAATCAGGTCATAGTTGAAACGATAAAGAAGTCGTTGAAAGCGCTTCCCTCCCCTGCTACTAAGCAAGTAGCATTAAGCTCTTTTGATCAATTGATTGCAGAAGCAAATAATCAAGCATTTGCACATCATTATAATAAAGCTGAAGCCGCCATGCGTAAGGCTATTAAACTCAAACCCCAGGATCCAACCTTATACCGCAAACTCTCAATAATTTATGCTAGCGCCAATCAAGCCCCCCAGGCTTTAACTGCTATCAATCAAGCATTGGCATTAAGTCCTCAAAATATTGAGTATTTACGCGCTCGAGCTCATTTTGCAGCCTGGGTTGATGATAAGGCACAAATGGCAGATAGTTATCTGCGTATCTTAAAGTTGCATCCCAACGATCAAGATGCTTTACTGAATATCGCTTTTACTTATGCCTGGCAAGGCCAAACTGATAAAGCTATTGCTGCGTATAAATATTATTTATCCCATTACCCAGATGACCCACGGGGTTGGGTGCAATACTCTGAACCTTTGTCTTGGGTTGAATCGTATAAACCTTCCTTGCGGGCCTTGGAAAAATATCGCCAATTACATGGGGACTACCAAAAATATGAGCAAATAAAAGCTCGAGTACTGGCTTTAGCCGGCTATTATCAATCTGCTAACACTCTGAACAAGCCACTTTTAGCCAAAAAACCCGAAGATCCATTTTTATTATCCACTCAAACAACAATATACTCCAAAAACTTACAGGTAAAAAAAGAAATTGCAACCTTGCACCACCTACATCAATTGCACCCTGATTATTTTGAGCTCAAAGGACTCGACGACGTATTATTAACTCCATTAAGAACAAACATAAACCTTGGATCAAATTACACCTGGGCCTCTGATACCAATCGCGTGGAACAAATTCCCACAGTAACAGGGCAATATTTTTTAACACCCGCGACAAGCTTATTGGTTCAGGGGTTCTATGAGCGCGCCACGGCGGCTCCTGATTCTGCATTTACCACTATCAATGGTAAAACCTCTATTTTTGACGAAAATCTGATGTTAGGATTTGGCACTCAAATCCCTTCGATTGCTAATTTTAGAGCAGTTTTAGGCGATTTAAAAATACAGGGTAAAAATAATCATGTCATATATGATGCATTATTGAATGGCAATTTAACCCAGAAACTGCAAGCTGTGGTTGAGGGTTCGTATAATTTATACCGTCCTTACCTGGTGCCTCAATCGCCCCGCCTCATTTCTTTACAAATCATGGAAAATCGCATTGGCGGCGCTTTACAGTGGCAACCAATAATCCAGAATTATTTAAATTTACTGGTATCCCATTCTGATTTGAGTGATACCAATGCTTATTGGCACATTAATGCATGGCCTAAAATGCGAATCTTTGGCTCAGAGAAATTGCAACTCCGGGCCGGGCTAAATAATGATTTTTGGGATTATAAAAAAAGATTACAGAATGGTTATTATTCTCCTCTACACTTTCAAAGTTATGAAGGAACATTGGAAGCTTACTATGCACTGTCACACAATCTGGGTTGCAGTTTATCAGGTGGTTTTGGTATGCAAAAAGATGAAACTTTTCCCCATCTTTATTATGAAGAAGATTTGGCTGGACAGTTATTTATAGGCATTTTTACCGACTGGGAGCTACGTATTAATGGGGGTTATACCTTACGTCTGAATCCTCAAGGAAGTTACCGTTCCTGGGGGTCTGGCATTATTTTAACGAGAAGATTTTAATCTTGAACTATACTTATACAATCTAATATTCACAGCAATGCACGGTGAAATACTCTAAATTTTCTAAGAGTTATAAAAATGAAAAAATATAACCTTGTTTTATTTGGTGTGAAAGAAACCACAGCATTACTTGCTGATTACTTATACCATCAAGGTATCAAGATTGATTTATTAATCAGTATTTCTCCTCAAGTCGTAACGCATTACAATATAGCAAACTACCAAAACCTTGAGGCAACAGCTCAATCCATTAACGCAGATTATTATTGCATTAACGATTATTCTCTAAAAAAACTGGAGGATAATTTTTTTCAGCAACATCAATTTAATATCGGGATCGTGTATGGATGGCAGCGTTTAATTCCTCTGCAAGTGCTAAATGCTTTTCAGACAGGCATTTTT